>JBFOLV010000097.1:0-4207 GCA_040830325.1 Kordiimonas sp.
AAAGGGCTTCTTGGCGGTATGCCTGGGCTATTTTCAACGGAATGGAAAGAACGTGGTGAATTCCCAAACAAGGAAGAATGGCTGATTGCCAAGCCTAGTGACGATTATTTCAAAACAATCGAGGGCGAAGCAAAACACACTTTCACCCACTTTCACCTGCTAACTCGGTTAGTAGTTGCTAAGGCCGAAACTAAACACAATATCGAAAATGGCTTTTGGCACCCTATTAGCAAAATAGAGGATATCGGACTACCAACGGTGTTTGCTAAAATCGCAGACATTGCGCTCAAATAGTTTTGTAAAGCGTTCGAAATTGAACACATATTTGCATCACAACCGTACGATTTTGAACACCACGCACATTACGCCGCAGCCACAATAAAATAAGTCATTGATTTCAAATACCTTTACCAAAAACCTTCTCTGGCACATGTCTTGCTGAATACCCAAGTAACGACAGCAACAGATAAGTATAATCAGCATGCTCAAAAACTATTTCATCATTGCAGTACGAAACCTACTTCAGAATAAGTTATTCAGCTTCATTAACATTGGCGGACTGAGTATCGGTTTTGCAGCCTGTATTTTAATCTTCCTGTTTGTGCAAAACGAACTGTCTTACGACAACTGGATACCTGAAAACGAAAGCATCTACAGGCTTGAGGCGAGCTATGCTGGTGACCAAGGCATGCAAGACAATCCAATGGCTATCAGCCCCGGCGCACTTGGCATACCTCTACAAAAACAGTTTCCAAACGAAATAGAAAGCTTAGCCCGCGTTGCTTGGGCCCAATATTTGGTAAAAATAGGAAACAAACGTTTTCTGGAATCACCTCAGTTGATTGATAGCACTTTCTTTGATGTACTCGACTTACCAATGGTTTCAGGTGACCGCGAACAACTCTTTGAAGATTATAACTCAATCATTATCAGCGAGGATATGGCTGAAAAATACTTTGGCAATGAACCAGCCATCGGCCAAATCTTAAATTTGGATAACGGTGAACGCCTCGTAAAAGTTGTCGCTGTGATGAAAAACATCCCAGAAAACAGTCATTTTGAAGCTGACTTTTTCCTCCATTTGAATGAGGCTGATTACGTCGATCAACCTTGGATGTTCACTTGGTGGAATTCTTCTAATGTTTACACATACGTGAAACTGGCAGCGCCGGAAAGCCCCTCGAAGCTATTAGCTGACATCCCGAGTTTCATTAACGACAATGCAATTCGTCACCCTTCTGCGGATACATCACAACCACTCAGCAATCTATTAACTTTCAACCTAATGCCAGTGAGGGATATTCACCTCCACTCACGTGGTCGTTTTCAGATGAAAGCAACTGGTGATATCCTAATTGTATATAGCTTCTCTGCTATCGCTCTGCTCATTCTTGCTATTGCGGTCATCAATTTCACCAACTTATCTACTGCCCGTGCCTCAATGAGGTCACGTGAGATAGCCGTACGAAAAGTTGTCGGCGCGACAAGGAAACATATTATCACTCAGTTCCTTGGGGAAGCTTTAATAACAACATGTATTGCATTACTCGTTGCCTTCGTGCTCGTAGAAATTTGCCTGCCTTGGTTCATGGATTTCGTCGGAAAATTACTTCATTTGGCCGTATTCTCTGACCCCGTTCTGCAAGTTGGCCTAATCGCTGTTATTGCTGTTGTTACCTTAGGTGCAGGTGCTCACCCAGCCTTTACAATGTCAAAGTTCGCGCCGGCCCATGTGCTACACTCAAATAGCTCAGGAAGCCAAGGCGCAGGGAGGTTCCGCTTCCTACTGACAACCATACAATTCACTATCTCTATTGGCTTGATGATTACAACTGCTGTAATTTACAGCCAAGTAAAGCACGCGCAGTCCATGGATACGGGCATAAATAAATCCAATAAACTAGCACTCGCAAACATGAACTATGGGCCGGTTAATGCCGTTGCCCATACCCTTGAAACTGAGATCAAAAAGCTCCCCGGAGTTTTGAACACGAGCTTTTCAGACCGCACATTGCCACTGCAAGGATATTGGGACTGGCCGGTAACAACGGGCCTTGGCCCAAATCATGAAGTACTCGACTTGGAAACAATCCCGGCGGACTTTGGCTTTCTTGAAATGTACGGCGCTGACCTTATTGCTGGTCGATTGTTTTCTGAAGATCGTCGAGCTGACCTTTATAAAGAGCCAGCGATTGAAGGAACATACGGAACTCAATCTGCAATTCTGAATGAAAAAGCGGTGGGCTACCTCGGCTATAAGTCGCCGCAAGACGCACTCGGGAAAACTATCTATATTGACGCTACAGGTGGAAATGTTAGGGCTTCAACGATTGTAGGCGTCATAAAGGATATGCAGCTTCGCTCAGCAAGAGATGACATTGATCCCAGCGTGTTCCTCGTAGATGAAGGGGCAGATTTTATTTTGAACATCGACCTGGCGCCAAACGAAATCCCGACTACCGTCGCTGACATTGAAGCTATTTGGAATCGCCTGATCCCTGACTTTCCTCTATCGCAATTTTTCGTGGAAGAACGATTCAATCAGTTCTATCAAGCCGATCAGAAGCGCGCTGAGATGTTCGCATACTTTTCTCTCTTTGCAATATTGGTTTCATGCTTAGGTCTATATGGGCTCGCCGCTTTTACCACAGAGCGCAGGACCAAAGAGATTGGCATTCGCAAGGTTATGGGCGCCAAAGTCGGCGAAATTGTCAGCCTCCTCACCATTCAATTCTCCAAGCCCGTTTTATACGCCAACCTAATTGCTTGGCCTTGTGCATGGTATTTCATGCATAGCTGGCTACAAGGGTTCACTGCGAGAATAGACCTCAGCATATTATATTTTATTTCAGCAGGGTTGGTGGCACTTACAATAGCTTGCCTGACCGTTGCGGGCCATGCGCTCAAGGTTGCCAAGGCAAACCCCATCAATGCATTAAGGAGCAATTAATCTTCCAACGTCTATGAGCTAACCTCAAACCAATATTCATTATTACAAGGGGGAGAGGATGAAACTTGGCTTTGTTGTTGTCTATGTGGATGACGTTGAAAAGTGCCTAGAGTTCTATAGAGACGCTTTTGATCTTAAAATTAGACTCAAGTATGAAGATGACGGCATTCTGTTATACGGAGAGATGGAAACTGAAGGTGCCGTGCTGGGGTTTTCATCGCATGCCCTTGGGCAGCTTAACCTAGAGGGTAAATACCAAAAGGTAAGCACTAAGTCTGATCCATTCGGTCAAGAAATTGTCTTTGTATCAGACGATGTTCAAGCAGCTTATGATAAAGCAATTTCCGCTGGCGCCATTTCTATCGCCTCGCCTCATGAAAAGCCTTGGGGACAGACAGTCGCTTTTTTGAGAGCAATTGAAGGCACCCTCATTGAAATATGTTCGCCAATGGGTGAATAAAGTTAAAGGGGCCAATGGCCCCTTATTATTACAAATTCGCGTACACTTTATTATTTTGCTGGAATAGGTTTAATCTCATCAAAGATATGACTAAGCTCAACACCCTGCTTTGCTGTTGCCTGAGCACCTGAAATGCTATGGCACATAAAGCAACCTGCATTCGTTGCAGTCGCGCTTGTTGATGTCTCCTGATGATAAGTTTCCATCGTTGAATTTGCGAGACTTAAAGAGCCAATCTGCTTAAACGCAGGCCCTTTGCCATCGTATGTTGGTAGGTTACCGTGCTGCGTCCATACGGCGCCACTTACAAAATAGTTCTTCCGAACATCACCTGTCGCCAACATACCAATCACATCATTATTGAGAGAGATAAGTTCCGAGTTGTTTTCAGGGTCTTGTATCTGGGAACCGCTGGCCGCTGCAGAAGCACTTCCCCATGGGTTTATACGGACCGTTAAACTCGGGCTTATTGTAGCATCCATATAGGCCACAATATCCCCCGACTTGCAGTTTACCGTATTGCAAACAGGCGTTTTATCTGATGCGCTGCTATATACTTTTGCTCTTTCTTGATTCCACTGAATACCGCCCGGCGCATTAGACGCAAATGTCCATGAACCTGTTACAGGATGCGGCACCAAAGTGTTCTGCCCTTGATTATTTATATAGTAGTATGAAGCATCCGGCGCGTTACTCAAGTGCTCAACTGTTGCCCAGACCATTTCGGGATGATCTTGCACCGTGCCTACAATATGCATCCCAACCATTGCCAGCTGCTTCTGTTCAACCCCTTCAAC
>JBFOLV010000098.1:0-10922 GCA_040830325.1 Kordiimonas sp.
CATCTACGCTAATATTCGCCCTCATCCCTTCTCGCCAATCGCTTACTAAAAGTTGGAATTGAAGCTGCCGCAGCTTCGTGCTAGACGGGCGCCAACACGCCTTCTATGGTGTGAGAACACCCTAAAAGAGGCAAAAATTATGGCACGCAAAAAAGTTACCCTTCAAGCTGAACTTCCGCACGGCGTTTTCTACTGGGTGACAGAAGTGGAAGCGGCGAGCGAAGAAGAAGCTGTCGTTGCTGCGGAGAATCTTTTTCTTGCTGAAATGGAACGAATAGAAGAGTGGACCTTCAACGACTTTAACGTAGAAGAAGCCTAGTTAAAATATTTTGCCGCACCCTATAAATTAGGGTGTGGTGCAAGTTGGATTTTCGCTTTTTACCCATTCACCCAAAGCGCGATGGGCTTCAGCCAATCTATTTTCCGCAGCTTCCGTTTCCCGAAAATACCAAAACCTTTTGGCGTACTCTAGCGGAAAGATAACTTCCTTCATTACTACCTGAGTAGCGCACGCTGACACAGGCACAAGCTCAACAGTGAACCAACGCTGATCAATATCTGATTCCTGCACGTAACTTACCAATCTTTGCGGCAACGCATTTGCAACACGCTCAACAGCTTGCCATCTTTTAAATTTACGTCGCCAAAACAATAGCCTTGTCGTGTCCGCTTCGCCGGCTTCACCGGTTAACTCGCCGATGTCAATTAACTCAGTAGTCCAACGCGGTCGATTTTCATCGGCAATCACCCATGGCCATATTGCTTCTGCGCTATAGGGCAAGACTTCTTCACGTTCAAAATCAAAAGCTCCATCAATGACTATGACCGCCCAAACCACAATCCAAAGTACACAAGCTGCTAACCCAACAACAATTGACTTATGATAGAGATTCCAATCTCTGAAGCGCTCTTTAACTACCATTGCTTGCCTTGACCTACACTTAGTTACAAATCACCTTACTTCACGAGGTATCATAAACAAGGGAAGCAACAAATGGCTATCACACTTATTTCATCCAGTTTCTTATGCTTATTACTCGTCTATCTTTCCTATGGTGTTTCAAAGGAAAGATTACGTTCCAAAACTGATCTAGGTGATGGCGGCGACCCGGCTTTGCTCCGCGCCATCCGCGCACAAGGTAATCTTATTGAATATGCTCCAATGGGGCTAATTCTGATTGGCTTATTGGAAACTGCACAGGTTCAAAGAGAACTAGTCATAGCACTCGCTATCACTTTTGTGGTCGGCAGGTACATGCACGGTCTTATGCTCGGCAAAATCGAAGGAAAAAACCACTACCGTTTTTGGGGAACAGTTTTAACGTGGCTCACACTAATAATTGGTGCAATTGTCGGTTTACTGAAGGGGTATAGCCTCATCTAGGGTATTCGACATTTCTAGATTCATTTAGCTTTTGGGCGTTATAAACATGGTTTGGTTGACGAGCGCCCACCCCTTACCCCATAAGGACGGAAAATTTTGATAGGACGACTAATGTCCACCATATGAAACATCAAGCAAGGAGCGGCAGGTGACAGCAATTGACCTACATAATGCACCGTTCGTATTGCTTGATGATAGTCGGCCGGAACATAAAGGGCAGCCTTCACTGCTCTTTCACAACCCTGATCATATTATTAGGGCAGACTCTTTTGCTGAGCTTGAAACGGCTTTCAACGCAATTGATGAGGCTGTCAGTAACGGTTTTCACGTTGCTGGCTGGATAGCCTATGAATGCGCGCGGCACTTTGAACCCAAGTTAGCTAAAGTGATAACCTGCAAGCCCCAAGAGGCTTTAGTTTGGATGATCGCAACCAAACACCGTAAAGCACTCTCCGCGTCAGAGGTATCCGCTCTGTTTCATGCCGCTGATCGAGGCAATGCTCGTCAAGCGGTACTTAGAAGGTTCACTCCATCACAATCAGAAGCGGATTATAGGGGGGCTTTAGAAGCTGTTCATGAGTACATCACTGCCGGTGATGTCTACCAAATCAATCACACGCTCCCAATTCCAGTTAAGCTTCAGGGTTCAGCTACTGGTCTCTATCAAAAACTTAGACAACGCCAACCAGTTTCATTTGGGGCGTATATTGATACCGGCGAAGATAAAATATTGTCTTTGTCACCGGAACTCTTCCTCGAGAAAAAAGGCGATCAACTATCCGCACGCCCGATGAAAGGGACCGCCCCGAGAGGACGAACACCCGAGGAAGATTCCGAAGCCAAGCTTTCTCTGCGAAACGACCCTAAATCACAGGCAGAAAATTTAATGATTGTGGATCTGATTCGCAATGATCTGAGCCGTATTAGTGAAGCAGGCAGCGTTGAAGTACCTACTCTATTTGAAGTGGAACAATACCCAACACTCCTCCAAATGACGTCTACCGTAAAAGCAAAAGCACGGGCTTCGCTCAAACCCTATGAACTCTTAAAGGCCATGTTTCCATGTGGCTCGGTAACAGGTGCACCCAAAGTACGTGCAATGGAGATCATCCAATCACTGGAAACGTCACCGCGAGGAGTATACTGCGGAACCATTGGACATTTTAGTCCTCAGACTGAGGGGGCGGATGCCAACTGGTGCCTTAATGTTCCAATCAGAACATTGATTTTGGACAAAAATGGCGATGGACGCTTAAATGTTGGTAGCGGCGTTGTCGCAGATAGTGATCCAACAGGCGAATATGAAGAATGCCTTCTAAAAGCATCTTTCACGGACGGTGCCCCAGTACAGTTTTCTCTGATAGAGACCATGCGCTATGAAAACGGGAAAATCTCGCATCTTACTCAGCACCTGCAACGCCTTAAAAATAGTGCCACTTATTTCGATTTCAGTTGTGACCTTACTCATACTAAAAATACCCTGTTTGAACATATCGAAGCGATTGCGCCGACTACAGAAACAAGACGCATCCGACTTCTAGTTGATAAACGAGGCGCAACAAGTGTTACCAGCGCTCCGGTCGAGCTAACCGAAGGCTCTGGTAACGGCACCGTATGCTTATCTGCAGTGCAAACGAACTCTGACGATCCTTTTCTTTTCCACAAAACCACGAACAGATCCCTTTATGAACAAGCCATAGCTGACGTTAGAAAAAGGGGGCACATGGATGTATTATTCTTTAACGAATACGGCCACCTGACTGAGGGTGCAATTAGTAACGTCTTTGTTGAGAAAAAAGGCATCTTGTACACGCCACCGGTTTTGGCCGGAGTATTGCCTGGAATTTTACGATCTGAGCTGCTGGAAAATAGATCTGATGTACAAGAAAAAATACTGACCGAATCTGATCTGAAAACAGCTGACAATATTTACATCGGAAATGCCCTTCGGGGTCTGCGTAGCGTCACACTAAGTGAAGAATTGTGGCAAGGCACAGGCGCTGGAAAAAACTCTACTGATTCGCGCATAACATAAACTTTTGGCCTACAAGAAGGGGCAGCTGCTCCGCTTTACAGACACGCACATCTTTCGATCTTTAGCGAATCACCCTGTCGAAATTTTAAGCAATTTGGAAAATCTTGGATTCGAGGTGCATTTTACAGGTGTGTTAACCGCTTTTTTACGACTGACTATTAGTTTCATAGGTGTTGCAGGGAAATCAGTCCCTTCCGCAACGAACTAGTTAAGAGTCAGCGTATGCACCCCAGTTCCGATTCCTCTATGCACAAAAGCCCCACAGACTATGAAGGCGGCAGCATTTCTGATCATAGCCGGATGCTTGCAAACAAGTTGTCGAACCACATGGGAATCGAAAATGCATTACAAGTAAGTGCCAGAAACCAATGGCACGGCGTGGTCGCAGCATTGAACGAAATAAAACAATCTCGAAATTCTCGCAGTTAGTTGGTGATCACGGGTTAGTGATATAGCCAACGATATTACAGATCGACACAATCTTCTTCTTTTATAAACCCGCTGTATTGAAAGGAATTTAGTTGACTTCGCAATAAATAAAGTTACATTATTACATAATATTGTTGGCGCAATATTTGGCAATTTTGGCGGCGTAAAATGGGTGAGAATTTCTCTCAAAACAGGAAATTTTAAAATTTTGCTTGGAATCGCTGAATATTATTGGATTATAGGCGCCGAGCTGGACCACCCTTCTCAAGCCTGTGACTTTGGCAGTAGCGAAAGCCACCGGTAAAAATAATAGATCGCTCTGCTCAGGTTTAGGCCTTTGCTTTTAAAAGAGTGACGAGAAGGAGCAAGAATATTGCTTTGTGGCCGGCACAATTGGGAGAGGTACGGGAAAGCCTTTTACAGATGCAGAGCGTGAACTGATCGGATGGATTTTCTATTCGGCAAGGGTTGACGCGTCGGCTTGCTCCCAATTTTAAAGGGTAAAGGTTTGGGCCTATTAAATTAGGTTTCTATCTTTGCAAGGTTTAATCCGCCGCGGGTGTGCCTCTTGGGCTATCCCCATGAGTCCAAGTATGGGCTAGTCCGTGGCTTTGTTAAAACCCATGTGGGCAGAAAATGGATAAGGCTAAAGTGAAACGGATAGCTGTATCAACGGCCGCAGTTGCCTCAATCCTTCTGGGAGCTACTGCTATTAATGCGCAAGATGCTCGTCTGAAGTCGATTGTTGACGAGGTAAATGAAGCCAATCAAATCGCACAAGCTTCTCAGCAAACTATTGATGGTGTTGCGGACGCGACTAATAAGCTTTTCACCGAATATAAAGGTGTCTTGAAAACAAACGCAGGCCTTCGTGCTTATAACGCTCAACAACAGCGCGTTATCACAAAGCAAGAAGAAGAAATTGCGAAAATCAAAAACTCGATTGGTCAGATCGACGAGATCAAGCGGCAGATTACGCCGTTAATGCTCGACATGATCGAAGATCTACGTGAGTTCGTAAGCAAGGACGTTCCGTTCCAGCTCTCAGAGCGTGAAGAGCGGATTGAAAATCTTGTTGCTGCGATGGAAAATCCAAACGTAAGTGACCCTGAGCGTTTCCGTGTTGTGCTAGAAGCTTACAAAGCAGAAGTACAGTATGGCCGTACAGTGAATGCATATGAAGACACACTTCCTGACGGTCGTTCTGTGAACTTCGTACGTGTTGGTCGTGTTGGTTTCTACTACCAAACTAAAGATTCTACGGAAACAGCTGTTTGGGATAGCGCTAACGGTGCTTGGCAGCAGCTTGGTGCAGAATTCACAACACCTGTGAAACAGTTGATCCGCATGGCTCAGCGCCGTACGCAGATGGACCTCGTTACACTACCAATCGCGGCTCCACAGGGGAATTAATCAGATGAAAAAGCTTCTTACCTCAGTAGCGCTTATCGCTGTTGGTTTTACAGCAGGCGCACAGGCACAAACAGCTGATTTTGGTGCCCTTCTTAATAAAGTACGCGAAGGCCGTGTTTCTGAATCTGCACAGCACAAGCAACGCGAAGCTGAGTTTCTTCAGCGTAAAGATCAGCAGCAACGTTTGCTGCAGACTGAGCGTCAAACACAGCAACGTCTAGAACGTGAAAGTGCTCGTCTCGAAGAAATTCGCCGTAACAATGAGCAAGAAATTACGCGTCAACTTGAAGTACAGCGTGAGCGTCTTGGTCAGCTTTCTGAGCTCTTCGGTGTTCTTCAGCAGGCTGCTGGTGATGCCCGTTCAGTAATTTCTGCATCACACGTATCTATCGACAATGCAGACCGCATGAACGAGATCGATACACTTGTAGCGAAAGCTTCTGACTCAGCTGAACTTCCTACACTTCAAGAGATCCGCGCATGGCCAGCACAAATGATGCTGGAAATGATCGGTTCAGGTCAGGTGAAAAAGTTCAACCACGAAGTACGTACACTTGAAGGCAACATGGAACGTGTTGACCTTGTTCGTATCGGTGACTTTGGTCTTGTTGGTAAGGGCCAATACTACCAGCTTAAAGCAGATGGTTCTGTAGAAGAACTTCTTCGTCAGCCTTCTGATCGTTTCACTGGTGATATTGCTCCTTTTGAAGCTTCAACAAGCGGCATCCACGCTCTTGGTATCGACCCAACACGTGGTCAGCTTCTTAACCTTGAAGTTGAGAAACCAACACTTCCTGAGTATCTCGCACAAGGTGGCTTTATTGGTTACCTAACACTTTCACTTGGTGCAATTGGTGTTCTTCTTGCTGTATTCCAGTGGCTATACCTCACTATGGTTTCTGGTAAAGTTAAGAAGCAGATCCGCTCTGAATCTGCTAACACTAACAACCCACTTGGCCGTGTGCTTGCTGTTTACGAAAACAACAAGAACGTTGATGTTGAAACACTTGAGCTTAAGCTTGACGAAGCAATTCTGAAAGAAACACCAGCTCTTGAGCGTTTCCTTACAATCATCAAACTGATCTCTGCTGTAGCACCACTCTTTGGTCTACTCGGTACGGTGACTGGTATGATCCAGACCTTCCAAGCTATCACACTCTTCGGTGCTGGTGACCCAAGCCAAATGGCTGGTGGTATCTCAGCTGCCTTGATGACGACAGTGGAAGGTCTTGTTGTAGCAATTCCAACTCTCCTACTGCACAGCTTTGTCTCTAGCTCCTCTAAAGGCGTAGTACACGTTCTTGAAGAACAGTCTGCAGGCATCATCGCTGTTCATGCAGAGAAAGAGCACGCGAATGCTAGCGCTTAGTGAAGCATTTGACGCAATCCGAGCGTTCATGGAGCGGGGCGGCGACGTCCTGTTCCTGATCCTCGCGGTTACGTTCATAATGTGGGTGCTAATCGTTGAACGCATCTGGTTCTTTGCCCTTGAGTACAAGAAGCAACGGAACCGTGTGATCGATGCTTGGGAAGCACGGAGCGAGCGAAAATCTTGGTATGCGCACAAAATTCGTAGCGCCATGATTTCAGAGGTACACCACAACCTATTCCAAGGTGTGGGCCTTATTAAAACGCTCGTTGCCCTATGTCCACTTGTAGGACTGTTGGGTACCGTGACCGGTATGATCGATGTTTTCGACGTGATGGGAACGCAGGGTAGTAACGCACGGGCAATGGCTGCTGGTGTATCGAAATCGACAATCCCGACTATGGCGGGAATGGTTGCTGCAATTTCTGGCGTTTTCCTAAGCACATACATTGAGCGTCGCGCGAAACGTGAAGCGGAACGGCTCGAAGACAGCCTGACCACGGATCACTAGACCTGATTTGGAGAGTAACCAATGCGTAAATTCTCAAAGGGAGAGGACGAAGCGGAAGTAAACATGACGCCGATGCTAGACATCGTATTCATCATGTTGATCTTCTTCATCGTGACGTCCACTTTCACTAAAGAATCCGGTATAGAGATCAATAAGCCGGAGGATAATAATACACAAAATGATCCTCCTCCACCGGATGACGAAAAGCGCGCTATTGCTTTTATTATTGATGGCAACAACCGTATCACTCACGATTTTCTTCGTATTGATGTTTCATCGGTTGCCTCCATCATTAAGAAAGAAAGCGTAGAGCGCCCAGAAGCTCCGGTCGTGATTCAGGCCGCAGAGGGGTCACATCTGGGACTTTCAATCCGTATCTATGATGCGGCGAAAGCCATCGGAATTTCCGATAGCCAGATTGTAATGACACCTAAGAAATAATCGCTGGCGGGGTAACCCCCGCCATTCAGGGCGAAGCGCCTTTAAGGCGAAGTGGAGAAAACCATGCGTAACCACGCACAACAAGAAGAAGATGCAGAAATTAACATGACGCCCATGCTGGATGTTGTGTTCATCATGCTTATCTTTTTCATTGTCACCGCGGTCTTCGTTAAAGAGGCCGGTATCACCGTTACCAAGCCGGAAGCAGAAACAGCTGTAGCGCGTAAGCACCTCAGTGTTCTGATTGCGGTGACCGAAGACGGTGAAATTCATATCAACCAAAACGCTATTAAGTTGGATGCTCTGCGTACAACTGTAGAAAAACTTCATGCTGAGAACCCGAAAGGCACGATGGCCATTCAGGGTGACGAAAAGGCTGATGCTGTTTTGGTGATGAAAGTCTATGACGCTGTACGCGATGCTGGCGTCACGGAAATAGCTATAGCTACGGAGAAGAAGTAATGATTGCTCGTGTAGCCACATCCCTTGCCGCATCAGCTGGTGTTACCTTCGGACTTTTCCTGGTAATGAACTATCTGGTTGCTGGTGATGGTGAAGTAAATCTCGACGAAGACAAACAAGTACGCTTCATCGATGTTGTTCAAGATATTGACGAACAGCCACCACAACGTAAAGAGCGTGAAGTAGAAAAGCCACCAGAAGTGGAAGCACCTCCGCCAGAGATTGACACACCGCAAGTAGACCTCAGCGGTCCTGATAAGCTGAATCTATCTATCGGTCGTGCAAATGCTGGTGCTGGTGTAGACTTAGGTTCAATTGACCTTGGCCCTAGTTCTGATGGAGACTATCTTCCACTCGTTCGCGTACAGCCTCAATACCCTCGTCGTGCAAATGAGCGTGGCATTGAAGGTTATGTTATAGTGGAGCTAACAGTTGCTGAAGACGGTACTGTACCGCCTGAAAGCATCATCGTTATCCAGGCGGAGCCTAAGGGTTATTTTGAACGTGCTGCAACTAAAGCTGCACAAAAGTTCAAATACAAGCCGAAGGTTGTGAACGGTAAAGGCCAAAAAGTAACAGGCGTGCGCTACAAGTTCACGTTTGATCTGGCAGACTAGAAGGGGGCAGGAGAAAATCATGACTATGTTTAAAACCATGAAATCCTTGCCAATGACAGTAGCAGCTGCTGCGATGCTTGCTGCGTTGCCATTGCCGGAAGGTACACCATTTGTTGGCGCGAAAGCTGCTTTCGCGCAACAGCAACAAGAAGCCAAAACGCGTAAAGTGCCAGCAATGAGCATTGCTTTCCATAAGCAGGTTCAAAAAGCGCAAGAAGCGATGGATATTGGCGATCTTGCTAACGCAAAGAGAATCCTCGAAGAGGCTCTTGAGAAGCGTAAAATCAACGACTATGAGCGTGCTACTGTATGGCAGTTCAGAGCGATGGTTGCTTTTGAAGAAGAGGATACTCCAGGCACGATCAATGCTTACGAGAAGATTTTATCTTACAAAGATAGTATCCCAGTAGCACTAGAAATGCAGATCATGTATGGCTTGGGCCAGCTATATTTCTCTAACGAGCAATATGACAAAGCCCTACAATACATCCAAATGTGGGAATCACGTGTAGATCCAACTTTGATCAGCGTGAACCACATGGTTTTCATTTCGCAGCTTCATTACACACGTTCAGACTTTCCTAAAGCTCTCGACTATATCACACGCGCAATTGATACTGCCAATTCGCTAGATACAGTTGAAGTAAAAGAAAACTGGTACGGTCTGGCTTTATCAGCCAACTGGGAAATGAACCGGTATGATAAGGTACGTGATGTACTTGAAATCTTGCTTATTAACTGGCCGAAGCCAATTTATTGGATTCAGCTAGCTGGTGTTTACCAAGAATTGAATCAGGAAGAGACTTCATATTCATTGACAGAAGCTGCTTACAAGCAAGGCTTTCTTGATGATAAGGAAACTCAACTGGTACAGGTTGCTCAAATCCAGATTGCTCGTGACGCACCAATTAAGTGTGCATGGGTTCTAGAGAAGGCAATGAAGGAAAAGCGTGTTGAGGAAACTGCCAAAAACATGCGGACTCTTGGTCAGTGCTACATGCAAGCGAGCGAATACGCGAAGTCTATTAAGCCTTTGACTGAAGCGGCAACACAGGAAGCTGATGCTGATCTGTGGTTCCAAATTGGTCAGGTGGAAATGCAGCTTGATAACCTTAAAGGCGCTATTACAGCGCTCGATAAGGCAATTGTTGAGCTTGCAAAAGACAAAAGCGAAAAAGCAACTGACAAACGTTTCTCTGCTATCATGATGCGCGGCCAGGCGCTGACAGAGCTAAAACGCTTTAAAGAAGCTAGAGCTGCTTTCGATACTGCGAACAGACTGACGAAAAAGTCCAAGGACAAGAAAGTTGTTCGCCAGTGGCGCGCCTACCTTAAAGGCGAAGAAGCTCGCGAAGAGATGCTTACAGGACGGTAGTTCCCTCCTAGCATGATCAACAGATTGAAACGGCGTCTATATTAGGCGCCGTTTTTTTATTGCATATATCTGCCCAATTAAGTACTGTTATATCATAACATTTAGGAGGTAGTATGACTTATGCACGTGTTTCTTCCCTTTCTGCGTTACCCATTAGTGCCGCTGTTACCTTTGGCCTATTCCTAATCATGACACTGCTCGTGGCTGGAGACGGCTTAGTTAACATAGATGAGGAAAACTCGGTGCGTTTCATTGACGTGGTGCAGGATATCGAAGACCAGCCGCCAAAGCGCATAGAGCGCACGGTTGAAAAGCCCCCAACTGTCGAGACCCCGCCAGAACTAGATGTACCAGAGGTGGCGCTTGGAGGCCCAGATAAGCTCAACATCAACATTGGACGTGCAAACGCAGGCAACAGTGTTGACGTAGGTACTATTGACCTTGGCCCCTCTTCTGACGGCGAATATTTACCTCTAGTCCGGGTTCAACCTGTTTACCCCAGGCGCGCGCAAGAAAGAGGTATCGAAGGATACGCCATAGTGGAACTGACTGTAGGCGCGGACGGTAGTGTCCCACCTGAAAGTATCAGAGTGGTCGAAGCTGAGCCTAAGGGCTATTTCGAGCGGGCGGCTATCAATGCAGCAAAAAAATTCAAGTACAAACCCAAAATAGTGAACGGCACCGGACAAGCGGTAACCGGCGTTACATACCGCTTCAGTTTCCAACTGGGCGATTAATACTCGAGATAAGTATTATGATGCTCTTACTCAGCAAGAGCATCATACACTAACCGGCGCATATCATTCCGCAGTGGATAAACACCAGATGGCAAAATATTCGTCATCATCATCGCAACCACCTGTTCTTCTGGGTCAATCCAAAATAA
>JBFOLV010000099.1:0-5504 GCA_040830325.1 Kordiimonas sp.
CAAACGGCGGCATTATCCTGTTCAGCTAGTGCCTGGGCAGCATTCTGAAGCATGTTGATCAGGATTTGCTCAACCATGTCTCGGTCAGCTGACACGTCTAGTTCGCTAGGTTCAATCTCAGTTGCCAAATCAATGCCTTTGTTGTGCCATTCGTGAGCCGCAAGTTTGGTAACCTGCTCGAACAAGTCTGACAGCTTAAAGGTAGATTTCACAGGTGGAGGTAATCGGGTTAGACTGCGATAGCTTGACACAAATTGCATGAGACTGTCGGAACGTCTTGCGACTGTATTAACGGCATCTTTTACATCACCAAGTTCCTCGACGAGTTCCGGTGCATCACCAACCTGTTCAGCGACATCATTCACTAAGTCGACCGCCGTTTTTGCTAGCGACGCTACCGGGGTAATAGAGTTCATGATCTCATGAGTTAATACTCTGACCAGATCCTGCCATGCTTGAAGTTGCACAACATCAAGTTCGCTTTGGATATCTTGAAGGCTAACGAGTTTCTCGCTACTGCCACCAATGACAATTTGCGTTGAGGCGATCGTAATTTGCTGTTCGCTTCCTTCTGACGAAAAAGTAGCTAGCCGCCTGTCACCGACCCCTATAGAAATGATTTGCTTGGCAAATTCTTCTCCAAACTGGTCCAGGTGCCCAACATTTGTGACATGTGCGCTGCCGAACAGGCGGCGCGCAGCATTGTTCCAAAGTGTGATGTGCCCATCTGCATGAAGAGACATAAGCGGTACAGGGACATGCTCAATCAGCGCCTTCAGGTGTCTAAGCTCTTCCTCTTGGCCTGTTCGTGATGCTTTGAAACGTTCCAGAATGACAGTGAAGGCTTCGCCGAGCTCACCAAAACCAGCTCCCATATTTTGCATTTTGAATTGTTGGCTGAAATCAGCATATCGTGCGGCATCCAAAAAACGGGTCACTTCAGCATTTGTCTTTGAGACAAACCGAAACACCTCAGCAGTTTGGCCGATAGCAATACACGCCATTAGAAAGGTGGTCGCATGAAATCCGGGCATGACAAACAGGTAAACGATCGCCAATAAGGAGATCATCACGAGTATTAAGCGAAAGGCGAGATGGACGCTAAACCTGTTAAAGCCCATGCTTTTCCATCCTTCTGTATAGAGCTGCCCGTGTCAAACCTAAGTCCCGGGCGGCGTGGCTGATATTGTAACGATGTTTCTTTAGGGCCTGTTCAATCATGCGCTTTTCTTGTCGCTCCAAGTTCAGGTCATCATCGTCTGATGGCTCCGACACGGGGGCTTTGTCATTTGCGGGCAGCGCGCCAGCTTGTTCTGGTGTTGTCTCTAACTGGAAGTCTGAAGCTTGAAACTCATCAGATTGAGACAAAATGACCGCTCGCTCGATAGCATGTCTAAGCGCACGCACATTTCCAGGCCAACCATAGCTTTTGATTGCAGTTAGGGCATCACTTGAAAACGGTTTGGTGTCGTGGCCATATTTTTTAGCGTACAGCGCAGCATAATAGTTTGCTATTTCTGGAATGTCGTCGCTGCGTTGCCTTAGCGGCGGAAGCGTTATCTCGACCGTATTGAGGCGAAACAGTAAATCCTGCCGGAAAACTTCTTCATCGCGGAGTTTGTCTTTGGGCACATTGGTGGCGGCAACCACACGAACATCAAATGGCATACTCTTGTCTGAACCAACCGGCGCAACCCGGCGTTGCTCTAATACCGTCAGTAACTTGGCTTGTAAGTGCAGGGGTAGGTTGCCTATCTCATCCAAAAATAATGTGCCGCCATCTGCAGCTTGCAACCGGCCCATTCGGTCATCGCGAGCATCTGTGAAGGCACCTTTTTTGTGACCAAACAACTCGCTCTCAAACAGAGATTCCGTTACAGCACCTAAATCTACAGACATAAACACCCTGTCTGCTCGGCTAGAGCGCGCATGCATCTCTCGCGCGATCAATTCTTTACCTGTTCCATTCTCACCGAGAATAAGTACGTTCGCATCAGTGGGCGCAGTGCGGTCCAGCATGGACATAACATCGCGCATTGCAGCGCTTTTCCCGAGAATAGGTTGCTGAGGTTGGCTAACAGCTTTTGCGAGAGTTTTATTGGTGCCTTTAAGGGTTTCTGCTTCGGAACGAGATTGGCGCAGTTTCACGCTGGCTGACAAGGTGGCTATGACTTTTTCATTTTGCCAAGGTTTGGCAATGAAATCGGTCGCTCCTTGCTTCATAGCTTCGACAGCGACATTTACCCCGCCGTGCGCGGTTATCATAACTACGACGGCCTGCGGATCAATTTCGAGAATGCGAGAGAGCCAGTGAAATCCCTGTTTTCCTGTGGATTCACCTGGTCCAAAATTCATATCTAACAGAATGGCATCGAAGCTATTCTCTATCATCAAATCCGGTACATTCTCTGGATTGCTACAGGTAATGATAGAGCCATAGTGGCGCTTTAATAGTAGCTTACCTGCGATCAAAATATCCTCATCGTCATCGACGATCAGTATTTTCCCGTCTTTCACTGTCATTCTTTGTCAGCCATTTCTTAATAGTTAGATCATTGTTCGGAAGCGTACACAGGGTGTTCAGTTTCGTACAGTTTTTTTATCTTCTAAAACTATATTTACGCTAAAAATCAATAATAACAGAAGGTTAACCTATTGGCACGACGATTGCTGAAATAAGGGGAAACGCAAAAAAAAATGCGTTCAGCGAGGCTAGTGACACGGAAGGCAGACATGGAACAAAAGAAATCAAATGAGAACACAATATCCATGCACGGCGGACGCCGGACAGCAGGGGGCAATGGCCCGTCGGCTGCGGTATCAGGCGCGGGTATGGATAGGCGCGTTGAGAAGAAAAAGACACCATGGAAGAAAGTAGCTATCGCAGCAGCAGTGATTGTGGGCGGCATTTTTGTTAGCCAAATTGTCATGGATGCTTCAGGCGGCCGCAGCTTCAAGGTCGCAGAAAGCAGAGTAGTTATCTCCACCGTGTCTCAAGGCACATTTGAAGACTTTATTCCGGTGCGTGGCCGGGTAACACCCCTTAAAACGGTTTTTCTGGATGCTGTTGAGGGCGGCCGTGTAGAGCGCATTTTGGTAGAAGATGGCACGCTTCTTAAGAAGGGTGACCTTATTGTCGAGCTTTCAAATGCTAACCTACAGGAAAGCTTCACAGCAAATGAAACGCGTGTAACTGAGCAGTTGAACAACATGCGTTCACAGGAGTTGCAACTTGAGCAAAACCGCTTGGGCCATAAGCGGAACCTCGTAGATTTCAATTATGAGATTAAGCGTCTAACAAGGTTAGTTGAGCGTGAACGCGAGCTTGTTAAAACCAATGTGATCCCGCAAAGCAGACTCGATGATAACGAGGATTTATTAGAGTATAATATCAATCGTAGAGATCTGACGCTCGAGAGCCAGGCTACGGACGCCAAGCTTCAAGAAAGCCAAATGGAGTTTTTGCGTGAAGCAGGTGCACGCCTTGAGCAGAGCCTTGTTGTCGCACGCCGCAACCTAGATGCACTTAACGTGCGGGCACCGGTTGATGGTAAGCTCTCCGGCTTTAATGTTGAAATTGGCCAAAGCATCCCACGCGGTGAGCGTTTGGGCCAGATTGATGATCCGCTGAATTATAAACTGACCGCAAACATTGATGAGTTTTATCTTGGTCGTGTGGATATTGGTCAGGAAGCGAATTTTGAACGTGGTGGCAGCAGCTATAAAATGACAATTGCGAAAATCTATCCGCAAGTATCCAACGGCCAATTTGAAGTAGACTTTGTATTTGAAGGTACTCAGCCAGAAGGTATTCGCCGAGGTCAAACGCTTCAAACAAAATTAACGCTAGGTGATGCGACAAAAGCCACTCTTGTTCCCAATGGTGCATTTTTCCAAGACACTGGCGGAAACTGGATTTTTGTTGTGACCGCTGATGGCTCAGAAGCCGTGAAACGCAACGTGCGCTTAGGTCGCCGGAACTCTCGCTTTATTGAGGTTCTAGACGGCCTCGAAGTTGGCGAACGCGTTGTCACATCTCCTTACACCAGCTTTGTGGATATGGACCGCCTAAAGCTGGGTTCTGATTAAAATCGGGTCCGAGAAACGACAGACGAGAAAACATAATAAGTCCTAAGGCCGCTGCGGCGGCAAAAGGGACATAGGAAGCAAACGAGGAAAGGAAATAACATGCTCAAGCTTCACAATCTATCGCAGGTCTACCGCACGGATGAGGTGGAAACTGCTGCACTGAATAGTGTGAATATTGAAATCGAGCAAGGTGAGTTCGTGGCGATTATGGGCCCTTCAGGGTGTGGTAAATCTACGCTACTAAACATCATTGGAATGCTGGATACGCCAACAAGTGGTGACTATTTCTTTATGGATGAAAATGTGGCTGGCTACTCTGAGGCACAGCTTGCAAATATCCGTAAGCAAAACATTGGTTTTATCTTCCAGTCATTCAACTTGATCGACGAACTGACCGTTGAAGAGAACATTGAGCTCGCACTTCTATATCACAACATCCCGGCTGCTGAACGCCGTGAACGTGTAGCGCATGTTATGGATAAAGTTGGTATTGCGCACCGGGCTAAACATATGCCGAGCCAGCTTTCTGGTGGTCAACAACAGCGTGTTGCGGTTGCCCGTGCAGTGGTTGGTGATCAAGCTATGATCCTTGCCGATGAGCCAACTGGTAACTTGGACAGTAGTCACGGTCAGGAAGTGATGGAAATGCTTCAGGCGCTAAACGCCGAAGGTACAACGATCGTGATGGTGACACACAGCCCAGCACACGCAGATTATGCACGTCGGACAATCAATCTGTTTGATGGTCATGTAGTGACAGAAAACCTACGTGCAGCCGTTTAAGCGAGGCCGTTAGAGCAAAATAACTCGCAATAAACGAAAACGACAGCGGAGAGAAAAATGTTTCAGAATTACATAAGCGTAGCCTTCCGAAACTTAATAAAAAACAAGCTCTATAGTGCAATTAACATTGTTGGTTTGGCTGTTGGTCTAGCTGCCTGCATGATGATTATGTTGTTTGTACGCGATGAGCTTTCCTATGATAAACACTGGAGTAAGATGGATAGTCTGCACCGAATTACAGCAGATTTTTATGTACCGGGCAGAGAGCCATTCATCACGGCAATGGGGCAAGGCCCGGTTAAAGAAGCTCTTGCAAATTATTTTCCTGAAGACATTGAACGTGTAACTCGTTTCAATGGCATGGGGCCTGTTGTTAGTTATGATGGGAAAGTCTTCAACGAACGGATGATGTGGACTGACCCGGAAACTGCCGACATGTTCAGTTTCAATGTGCTTGCAGGTGACATTCACGCGGCTCTTAATGACAACGCAAGTTTGGCTATTAGTGAAAGTTTTGCCAGTAAGCATTTTGGGGACAGAAACCCTATCGGCGAGGTTATGAACCTGACACTGTATACGGTGGACCGGGATTATAAAATTGCTGCTGTTTTTGAGGATCTTCCACACAATAC
>JBFOLV010000100.1:0-4779 GCA_040830325.1 Kordiimonas sp.
AATAAAGGCGTTATAGTCTGATGTAGGCGTGCTAGTGCGCCAACTGTCTAACTGTTGCAGATCATCGTTGAAAACGGCTATCTCAATTTTAGTGCCGCCAATGTCTATACCATAAATCATTGGCTAACTTTCAAATGGGTATATTTTTACGCCTTGAACAACACGATTTACTTCCCCGCTGGGACAAGGGTTGTCTGGTGTAAGGCCAAGGCTCATGGACTTATAAAAAGCAAGTAATTGGCAATAGACAATATAAGGAAAAGCTAGCCATGCATCGCCTAGGGTGCTCCCCGCAAGGGATACTATGTCATCAGGGCTATATATATGGTCTGTTTGCCGGTCTTTAATAACTTCTTTAAGCAAGTCGTTGTCATACTGAGCGCGGTACTCATCGCCGCTATTTAGAAACACTAACATGGTATTACGGTTGATAGTGAACTTCGGGCCGTGTCTGAAGCCGAGGGGGCTTTCTGCATAGCAGTCGATTTTTCCTGCTGTTAGTTCCAACATCTTAAGCATGGCTTCCGTCGCAATGCCTAATAAGCCGCCACTGCCAAGAAACACGATGCGATTAAAGCTTGAATGGGCTTGCTCTTGGGTATTGTCTAGTTCCTCTACAAGAAGAGTTTCTGTTCGCTCAATTACTTGCGACAGTTGGGTGTGGTCTGGCGTAAATACACAGAGTGTGGCAAGCATCATAGAGCTAAAACTGCTTGTCATAGCAAAGCTTTGATCGAGGGTTGGCTCAGGCATCAACAGGCAATAGCCATTATCACTTTGTGCTGCATGCGCGGATAAGGCACTGTCCTTGTTGCAGGTAATGATTAGGTGAAAGCTGCTATCAAGCATTTGATCTGCAAGTTTACATGCGGCAACACTTTCTGGGCTGTTACCCGATCGAGCATAAGATACCAACAAAGTTGGTATGTCTCTCAGTAAAAACTGGTCGGGGTTGCTAACAATATCTGTCGTGCTAATTGCCTCTACACTGCGCCCAAGCTCTTTTGTTAAATGAGGAGCTAATGCTTTTCCTGCGTAGGCAGATGTGCCTGCGCCGGTTAAAATAATTCGAAGCGATTTTTCATTCAGAATGGGCTTTAGCCAAGCTTCGATAGTGGTTCGTTCACCTTCAATAGACTGAGCGGTTTCTGCCCACATGGCAGGCTGCTGGGCTATCTCGCGCGCCGTCCAGTAACCGTTTTGCTTTTGAAGATCAGTTTCTTCAATGTTTAGATATTTTGACATATTTAAATATTTCTTCTCAATTAAGCACACTGTTTCCAGCAAGCTTGGGCGTAAGCTTCGGTCACTTGTCTAATTTTTGCTTTGATCAGCTCTTTGGGGCTGTTTTCTAGGGAACCGTCTCTGACCGCACTGTATTGTTCTGGCATGAACTGACTGACAAGCGGCAAAGGAATATGTGTGCTCTCCAAGTTTGATAGTAGGCGTTCTGTTGCAGCCTGTACTTTTTCATCTGGCCAATAATAACGTATGCGATCGCTGTAACTGAAGTGTCGGTATAGCGGCTGTTGGTTCTCATCAACCTGATAAAATTTTTCCCAGTATTTAGGGTTGCTGGTCATGCGCTGCTCACAAACAGTACGTAGGGTGGAGCACGCGTCTTCAGGGAAGAGAAACTCCTCAATATAGCTAAGTGCGTAAAGTGCTTCGCGAAGTGCAAATGTTAACTGGGGGCCTACTTTCAGTATCGCGAAATGGTCCTGCACAAGGTGCTTATAGTTTTCCGGTAGTTGATAGTCAGTGGAATGGGCTTCAAAAACGATATGATCTACCTGCCTGATAAGGGCTTTAAGTGCTTCAGCTTTGTGCGGTAGATAGTGGATGACAGAAGCATGGCTGAATTCCACTCCCGGCTGGACAACTAAGCCTGCTACACGTGGCCATACACCTTCTAGGTTGTTTGATCTAAAGGCCTGCTGGTGCGTTTCTAGTGTTTGCCGTGCGTGCGAGAGACTGGTTACCTCAATCTGCGGTATGTCTTCATTTGTACCGCCGGGCGGTGGTACTTCAGTACCAATGATATAAGCAATATTGCTGACACCAAATGTTGCAATGGCGGTTTCTTCAGCGGTGGCACACAGGGCAGCTGCGCGTTCAGCGATAACATCATCGGTTAACGGTATCTCATCATCTGCGCAGGGCATGCTACAATCCAGGTGGATTTTCTTAAAACCTGCGGCTACGTAAGCAGCAACAAGTGCATGAGATTTCTCCATGGCATCTACTGCGGTTTCTGTTTGCCAGCAGACAGGGCCCAAGTGGTCACCGCCCAGAATGATCTGGTCGAGAGGAAAATCTAGGTTGACGGCAATATTGAAAACATACTGTCGGAAATCTTCTGGTTGCATGCCAGTGTAACCACCAAATTGGTTCACTTGATTTGCAGTAGCTTCAATGAGTACGGGTGTGTCGTCAGCTTTGGCTTGCTCGATAGCTGCTTCAATAACGAGGGCGTGTGCAGAGCACACAGCATAGATACCTTTGGGTTCACCGTTCCTGTTGGCATTAATAGTATTTAGAAAAGCTTGCATTGTGTTTCCTTGCAGGCCGAAGGGATGGCCTGTGATAAATCTTATTGTGCGATAACGATGCGCACACCGTCTTTTTCAAGGGACTGAGCGAATGCGTCAGGGATACCTTCGTCAGTGATTAGTATGTCGATGTCACCAAAGCTGCGGATTTTATGGACCCCGGATCGGTTAAACTTGGAGGAGTCAGTTACGACAATAATCTCCTTAGCGACATCACACATGAGACGATTTAGAATGGCTTCATATTCAAAATGCGTGGTGATCCCCACGTGAAAATCGAAACCATCAACTCCAAGGATAACTTTATCGAAATGGTAACGCTGCAAACTTTCTTCTGCTTGTCTGCCATAGAAGGATAGTGATTTTTTTCGAAGAGTGCCGCCAGTCATGAGCACCTCAACACCCTCAGCTTTTACTAGGTTTTGGGCAACGTTGAGGCCATTGGTCATAACAACAAGACGTTTAAATTGGTGCAGGCAGCGGGCGATTTCTGCAGTTGTGGTGCCTGAATCAAGTAGAATTGTATCACCTTCATTGATGTATTTGCAGGCTATATCAGCTAGCTTGCGCTTAACAGCAAGTTGCTCACTGTGTTTTTCATCAATGGAAAGCTCTTGTGTAATGACATTGCTCGCTACTGCTCCACCTCGTGCGCGAACAAGTAGTCCTTTTTGATCAAGAATGTTCAGGTCGGCACGTATAGTCACCGCTGAAACGCCATATTTTTTTACAAGATCATCAACTTGTACTTTGCCGATATCCAGTGCCATTTGCACAATATCATGACGCCTTTCAATTGTATTCATTCGTACCCGCCTTCAGCAGTTATGTTTCTAAAAGTCATATTACGTAACTTTCACAAACTTTCAATTGAAGTTTTTTTTAGACACCTTTCGAAACATCTATTTGTTTAAAAATAAAAGAAAAAAACATGAATCTTTTGTTTTTATTGGTTTTTTTAATTTTAAAACGAAAGATAACGAAAGCATTTTTCCTTGCGATTGCTGATTTTTTGAGTATTGAATCCTAGAGTGATATCAATTGTACAGCAGCCCCTTGGGGCATGATGTGGTTAAAAATTGGGGTGAGGAAATGAGTTCATTCAATAGGCGGCAACTTATCAGGGGCGCAGCCGCAGTTGCAGCAGCGGGGGCGACGGCAGCGTGTGCAGGCCCAACTACTAAGCTGAAAGGACCAGCAGTTCTGGCCGGGCAGAAAACAGTTATGGGTCTTGTTGTACCTAAAATGGATAAGGTGCGGGTCGGTTTTATTGGTGTTGGCGAACGTGGTATTAACCATGTTGAGGCAATGTGTCTTATTGATGGTGTCGAGATAAAAGCGATCTGTGACACGCACCAAGCAGTGGTTGATCGTGCAGTTGCGGCAGTCACTAAAGCTAACCTACCCAAGCCCGCCACATATAGCGCCAATGACTATTCATACCGGGACATGCTTTCTCGTGACGACATTGACATTGTTATCATTTCCACACCGTGGCGTTGGCACACTCCAATGGCAGTTGAAACCATGCTTAGTGGCAAGCATGCCATTGTTGAAGTGCCTGCGGCGACTACTCTTGAAGAAGCTTGGCTTCTAGTCGATACCGCTGAAAAAACGCAAATGAACTGTATGATGGCCGAAAATGTTTGTTACGGACGTGACGAGCTTATGGTGTTGAATATGGTGCGTCAGGGACTTTTCGGTGACTTAACGCACGGCGAAGCAGCATACATTCATGAGTTGCGTTGGCAAATGAAACAGATTGAGCATAAGACAGGCTCATGGCGTACAGGCTGGCATGCGACAACAAATGCAAACCTATACCCTACGCATGGTCTTGGTCCCGTGGCTCAGTACATGAATATCAACCGTGGTGACCGATTTGACTATATGAACTCAATGAGTAGTCCCGCGCTTGGGCGTGCTGCCTACGCAAAAAGAGAATTCCCCGCGGATCATCAGCGCAATCAGCTGAACTATATTGCTGGTGATATAAACACCAGTTTGATCAAAACCAAGCTGGGCCGTACGATCATGGTGCAACATGATACGACAACGCCGCGGCCTTATACGAGGCACAATCTAATTCAAGGTACCAACGGCGCATTTGCCGGTTTCCCGAACCGTATTGCGTTGGAAGAGGGCGGTACACAAACTTTCCACCGGTGGGACCATGATATGGAACCCTGGTACAAGAAGTTTGAACATCCTCTTTGGCAACGTGTTG
>JBFOLV010000101.1:0-3589 GCA_040830325.1 Kordiimonas sp.
GCCTGTTTCTGATTTTGACTCCGAAGGCACCATTCAGCGGTATGAAGAATATTTAGACACTGTTGTGAATCCTCGGCTTCGTAAACTGGATGGGAATTGCGGTGCCAGTAACAGTGTCTGGGCTTACCTGCCGCCGCTGAGTGCAGAGCCGGGGTCTGATGCAGAAGTGTTAGCCTTGTCCCTGGCAGAGAAAAACGATACCAGTGTTGTCGCTTTTGGCACTGAAGCTGGGCATTTTCAGAATATCGAGTTTCCGGCGGTGGTTTGCGGGCCCGGCGACATTGCACAAGCTCACAAGCCTGATGAGTTTATTGAACTTGCACAGCTTAGTGCGTGTGACCGGTTCATGAACCGATTAGCCGACGCACTCTCCTAGAATGGAATTGGGGGTGAAGCAAGAAACAGACAGAATAGCGATGCGTGTTCGTATTCATGGGAAGGTACAAGGGGTTTGGTACCGTGCATGGACGAAGCAGGAAGCTGATAAGCTGGATTTGTTTGGCTGGGTTCGTAACCGTCAGGACGGCACTGTTGAAGCGCTTTTTATCGGGCCAGAAAAAGTGGTGAACCATATGCTGGCGCTGTGCGAGCAGGGCTCGCCCGCGTCTGAGGTAACTTCAATAGATACAGCGCCCGCAAAAGGCATTGCGCCAAACCGGTTTGAGGTGAAGCCAACGGTTTAGGCGCGCTTTCCTAAGGTTCTCGGGTTAACCGGCACAGTGTTTTTCGAAAGCTTCGACTATTCGGTCTGTAAAGCTATCCCGGTTGCTAAACCGTATTCCCTCTCGCTCAGCTAACTTTTGATATTGCTGCATTGTTTCCGGGGTTTCGATCAGTTCGATGGCCTTTGAAGCCATCTCTTCATAAGAAGAAAGCTGTGGAAACTGGGAAGCAGCCATGCCCGCATCGCCGTAGGGTAGGGTTAGCACGGGCAAACCTGCTTGCATGGCATATACAATGCCGCCGCCGCCGCCCTTTCTGGTGGGATTAATGAAAGCATCGGACAGGTTATAGACAGCCATAATGTCATTCTGAAAGCCAAGATGTGTTGAGTGCTTAGCCAGATCAGGATGCTTTGCTAGGATTTCATCATACCTTTCAAAGTGCCCTGCGAAGGCAAAATGCACGCGCTCGTTTTCTAAAACATGCTCAAGCATCCCCAGAAAACCCGGCGTTACATCCGAATGAAGCCGCATGCCGACGATGACAAACACAAAAGCATCAGCATCAATGCCGAATTGTTCGCGGGTTAGAGCAGTGGACGGAGGTTTAAGGTCAAAGCCTGGATGCTGGACAAAAAGATATTGGTCTGTCAGTTCTTCGGCTTGAACAAGTTCGTTCATTTCCTGGTCAGGCGCATCCCATGTGTGGAAGTAGCAGTGGCGTGTTAAAGGGATACCGCGTCCGGTTTGATAGATAAAACAAAAGCGGGTGGAAGCAAACGGTTCGGCGAGCAAACTTGGAGCTCCAACCGAGATGATCGTTTCAGGATCATAGGAAGCAATAGTTGCAAGGCCTTTCGCCATGGTTTGTTCGGTAAACTCACCTGTGCTGAGCATTGAAAAGGGTATATCCACACCATCAAAACTTAGGGTGTTGGTGCCCAGCAGTTCAGGTTGAACATTGAACTGCGTGCAGGGAGCAACAGCACCATCATAAACATTGGCGAGTTCCGATGTAGAAAGGATAATGACCTGCTTGCCGTGATGTTTGATAAGCCGGGCAGCGAAACTTAAAGCGTCTGCGGAAGGAGCATGAGGGGGCTTGATAAACTGTTTAGTGAGAATAACGACCCTGTTGTTGCACGTAGCTTGTTGTACTGGAATCTGTTCCTTAACAAGGTCAAAAAGCGTTTCTGCCCTTGCAAGAAGTGTTTCAAACAGTTGCTTTTGAACCTGTCGCCCCAAATGCTGTTTCAGACGTTCATGTTCCCCAGAACTTGCGTTGAAGTGAAATGCAGCGACCGCGTTAAATGTTGCCATGCCTGCAGAAATATCGGGTTGATAACGCCGTAGATGATCCGAAAGCTGTTTTAGATGCGTCTCCTTACCAGTGATTCTATAGAGCATGGATTCAATCAGTGCCCCTCTGTAAGGGCAGTCAGTGCTGCTGAGCCTCGTGAGAGCAGCGCTAATGTCTGCAGCCGTTGCGGGGTTTACGTGTTCCCAGGAGTGCATGAGCACATGTGCGGTGAAGGCTGCTTCGCGGCGTTGTTCAACCGAAGCCTCGATGTCAGGTGACGCAAGAAGTTCAAACAAGGCGTTGATTTGCTGTTCCATATGCTCCCCGTGAGGCGAATTTATATATGCAGAAACTCTTGCTGAACCGTTATCAATTATTATGCCAGTTGACCGTTAATGTAGCAGTTGCCCTTTAAATCTTGAAAACTGGATGCGTGGTCTCGATTGGGTTTGATAAATCTTGCATCCCATCTTCTGTTGGCATTGCTTCGTAAGGAAGTTTCCCTTTGGGGCCGTTAGGTGCTTCCTGCACGTCCAGAGCCATTGGCCTTGCTTCTATACCAAAAATCTCGTCGAAAACTTCTTTGATGACTACATCAAGGTCGTCCATGGTTATGGGGAGGCCAAGATCGGCAAGGCTGGTAACACCGTGCTCGGAGATGCCGCAAGGTACAATGCCCTCGAAGTGTGTGAGGTCTGGTTCTACATTGATTGAAATGCCGTGGTATGTAACCCACTGCCGTACACGGACACCGATGGCGGCTACCTTGTCCTCTTTCCCTGCGCCTCTTTCAACCCAAACGCCTACGCGCCCTTTGCGGCGCTCTGCGGTTACCCCAAACTTTGCTAAAGACTGGATAATGACCTCTTCCAAACTGTAAATGAACTTGCGTACATCTTTCCCGCGTTGTTGGAGGTCCAAAAGAAAGTAGACAACCCGCTGGCCTGGGCCGTGGTATGTGTATTGGCCGCCTCGGCCAGCATCATAAACTGGGAAACGATCAGGATCGACTAGATCAGCGGCATCAGCACTTGTGCCTGCGGTGTAAAGGGGCGGGTGCTCTAACAACCAAACCAGTTCTGCGGCTTCACCATTGCGGATGGCGCGGACACGCTCTTCCATTTCGGTTAGTGCGCTTGGGTAATCAACCAATTCGTCACTAATCCGCCATTCTATGTTGCCTGTTGATGAGCCAGTCATTAGGTGCCTCTCGGGTTTATTTTTCGGCTTCATACAGCCAATTGCTTTTCCAGCCAAGTTTTATGCAATATTTGAAGGCGCTTGATGTTAAGAAGCCTTTTAGGTTAAGGGTTTAATAACCCTCATCGTGCAGTTTAGGTGGGTAAGGAAAAAAGATGAACCTTGAAGCCATCAATCGAGTCTCTGTCGACATCACAGTTGTGTTGGGGCGTGCGCATATGCCTGTGCGCCAGCTTTTGAAGATGGGCCGTGGCGCAGTGATCGACCTGGATGCCAAGCATGAAGATGAGTGTTGGATTTATGCGAACGGCGAGTTAGTTGCGCGCGGTGAGATCATGATTGTCGGCGAACGTATCGGTGTTTCCATCACAAGGATGATGAGCCAGCTTCAGGTTTAGATACCTCCTGAATATTTATTACAGTTTCA
>JBFOLV010000102.1:0-3346 GCA_040830325.1 Kordiimonas sp.
ATACAGTGTCTTTGGTCATCAGATGCGGTTCGATTTATCCAAAGGTTTTCCTTTGGTCACCACTAAGAAGCTGCATTTAAGATCTATCATTCATGAATTGCTGTGGTTTATTGCAGGTGATACCAATATCAAATATTTGAAAGATAATGGTGTTTCTATTTGGGATGAATGGGCAGATGACAAAGGTGACCTTGGCCCTGTTTACGGCCATCAATGGCGTAGTTGGCCGACGCCAGCTGGGAATACTGTAGATCAGATATCAAGCTTAATCGATCAGATAAAGAATAACCCAAATAGTAGGCGTTTGATTGTGTCGGCATGGAATGTTGCTGATGTTGATCATATGGCACTTCCTCCATGTCATTGTTTGTTCCAGTTCTATGTAGCTGATGGCAAATTGTCATGTCAGCTGTATCAACGCAGTGCAGATGTCTTTCTAGGCGTACCTTTTAATATAGCGTCATATGCGCTGCTCACTCACATGATGGCGCAAGCCTGTGACCTAGAAGTTGGCGATTTTGTTCATACTCTTGGTGACGCTCACTTATACAGTAATCATATAGAGCAAACTGATTTACAGTTGTCACGCGAGAGCTTGCCGTTACCCACGTTAAAACTAAATCCTGACGTTAAAGATTTATTCGCCTTTACATATGATGATGTCACCATCGAAGGGTACGAGAGCCATCCACACATTAAAGCTGCGGTAGCTGTCTAAGTTGTATTTGTACGAGGGGGCGTAGTGGTTCAGGAAAGCGTGAAATTTGCGCAGAAGTTCGCTCTTATTGGTGGTGTACTTGTTGTTGGCCTGATTATTACCTGGACAGCTACTCGCGAAGCTATGCATATGGCGGAGGTTGAGGCTGAGGCTGATTTTAGGGCGCAAGCAGAGCTTTATATACAGCGCGTTCAAAATCGTATTTCCAATGGGCTGGTAGCAGCTCAAGATTTAGATAATTATTATCGTGCTGGTGAGCAAATTGATGAGGATACTTTTCTTCGTCTTGTAGCGTCCGATACGCATTTTAGAGAAAACGCTGAAACTGTTGGTGTCGTATGGCAACTGTTGCCATCCGGTCGACTGGATTTCCATGAAGCGATGACGACTCTTTATGGTGTAAATCATCGGTTTGATTTGGATAAACTGGCTTCAAGTGCTCAAGATGCTGCTCCAGCATTTCCATTTGTTTATTTTTGGTCGTCATTCGGCGCGGATAAGACCGAGTTCAATGGGCGTGATTTCACTTCAGACCCTAGTATCCAGGCTTTTTTTCAAGAGGTGGCCCTGCATGGCCAACCGTCGGCTATCGCTTTATCGTCCATTGATGGCTTTCAGCTAAAAGAAGGGCGTTATATTCTGGCTGCAAACCCAGCGGTTAGTTTAACAGGTAACGGCTTTCTAATAGTTCAGATTATCAACTTTGATTCTCTTTATGCTGCTGCGCAGAATAGTGAACTGCTCAACTATGATGATTTCATTTTATGTGTGCAAAGCAGGTGGGGTGAGGGACAACAAAAACTTGTTTTTGGCGGCGACGAAAATACTGAAATATCCAATGTAACCATTGAAAAAGACGTTAACGTTGGAGCAGGTCAATGGACGTTTAAGGTTATGCCCAAACTAGGGGCTATTCATGCAGATTATAAAGCTGCGTTCGTAACTGCTTGCGTAAGCCTTTTACTTACGGGGTTATTTGTCTTCATATTTTTATCTCAGTCTCAGCGGGCTGAGCGCATTGCCTCTATTGTTAAACGTAGAACTAGAGCTCTTAAAGAAGCACATGAAGAACTAGAAGATCATTACAGACTGCTTCAAAAAATGAATCAGGATGTGGAAGAGGCAAAGAGTGTTGCCGAACTAGCTAACCGCACGAAATCAGAATTTCTCGCTACGATGAGCCATGAGCTTCGTACGCCGCTGAATGCGATTTTAGGGTTTTCACAGCTCCTTAGCGAACAGGCGTTAGGTGAAATTGGGGATCCCCGTTATGTTGAATACTCTAAGGATATTCACGCTAGTGGTTCGCATTTGTTAAGTTTAATCAATGATATACTCGATCTCGCTAAGCTGGAGGCCGGACAGGTAAAAATCGAGAAGAACCCAGTTTACGTAGAGCCGCTAGTTGAAAAAGTAATCAATATCTTATCTCAACAGGCAGGCGATAAAGGAATCGAACTCTATTCTGAGTTTTCCGAAACGTTGCCAGAGTGTGTTGTTGGTGATGAACTTCGGCTAAGGCAAATCCTTATCAATCTATGTTCAAATGCCATTAAGTTTACCAACGAGGGATCAGTAGTCGCGCGCTTGCACGCTAAGCGATTTAAAAATGGGAAGCCTGGTTGGGTACTAGAAGTGCAGGATACGGGTATTGGTATCCCTGAAGATAAGCAGGCGACTCTGTTTGATAGGTTTACCCAGGTGGATGCGGCTCTATCGCGGCGTCATGGCGGGGTTGGCTTAGGGCTAGCTATATGCCGTGAACTTGTTGATCGCATGGAAGGTAATATATCTGTGCGCAGCATCCCCACAATCGGAACAACAATTAGAGTACATCTTCCCCTTGAAGAAGCCACTGCTGGTGATCTAGAAGAAGACGATCAGCTAATTTAGAACCTAATGTCAAAGTCTGGAGTATCAGATGAGCCTTTCCATTATTGTTGCAATGGCCCATAACCGGGTAATCGGTGCAGATAATGATATGCCGTGGCACCTACCTGCAGATTTAAAATACTTCAAGAAAACGACACTTGGTAAGCCCATCATTATGGGGCGTAAAACTTTTGATTCCATCGGTCGACCGCTTCCTGGTCGGCAGAACGTTGTTGTCACCCGCAACGAAACTTGGTCGCACGCAGGGGTGGATGTAGCACCTTCACTTGATGCCGCCCTTACTATGGTCGGTGAAGCCGAGGAAATAATGATCACTGGTGGTGCTCAGATTTTTGCGATGGCAATTGATACGGTAGAAAAGCTCTATATTACCGAAATCGACCTAGACGTTGAGGGGGATACATTCTTTCCGGAATTTGATCAGGCTGATTGGAAAGAAACCAGCCGAGAGACCTTCCCTGCAGAAGAGGGAAAGCCTGCTTATTCATTCGTGATCTATGAGCGGGCTTAGAATTTAAGCTTTGCTATAATTTTTCCTGCAATATCAATATATTGCTGAGTAATTGGGTTGTCGTCCTGTGTTGCAACAATAGGCTTTCCTGTATCTCCAGTTTCTCGCAAACTCATATGCAGAGGAATGCCTCCAAGAAAATCACAATCTAGTTTTTGGGCCGTTTCCTGAGCGCCGCCATGGCCAAAGATATGCGAAGCTTCACCGCAGTGAGGGCAAAGGAA
>JBFOLV010000103.1:0-2581 GCA_040830325.1 Kordiimonas sp.
ACTTTGACTATATTAAGTCCAGCCTCTGGTGCACGCTTAGCAAAAGAAACCAGCTCCTCGGCAGCTTCCCCATCACCTAAAATGATAACTCTTCGACTTAAAAAGTTGTAATCAGCAAAATGTAAAAACAACCAGTGGATAGTATAAAGAGAAAGCCCGCCTGCCACGATGGTAAGCACCAAAATTGACCGCCATAGCGGCAACATAGGCAGAAAATACAACACCGCAGACATAAGAACACTTGTGCCTAGAGCTGCCACAAACAATCTTACAGCAAAAACGCGCGTATCACGCAAAGCGTCGGATTCATAACCTCCAACACCTAACAAAATGGGAACACCGATTAAGGGCAACAGCAACTTTGCAAGGAAAGATTGTAAATCATACTCAGGTGTTAAACCGGCCCAGTTATATCTCAGCCATTCGGCGAAATACACAGACGCAAACAATGCTGCAAAATCCGTAATAGCCAGCGTTAGCTTAACGGGTGACACATAATGGCGAAATATGCGAACCATCGGTCAATGCATTCCTTTTTTGGCACAGCCTACCCCCAACACAGTTACACCGTATTTCCATAATGTCCGTTAAGCAAGTCCTTGTTAAAAAAGGAGTTAGCTCACTTAACATCTACACTTGCCCTATAAATCCACTGCGGCTTTTAAAAGAGCTACTGAAATAGCATTTCCACAACCTGAACCAGAAGCAATAGAAAATCCTAACAACGGTTTTTTACCAACTTTTTCCGCCAACCACTCTGATGCATAATCTGGACAAGATGCCACTTTTACATGATCAGTGCTCCCAGCTTTCTCCGCTTCGAGTACTGCAATAGCAGCTAGCGCGGACCAGCCATCCACCACAACCGGCAGCCTCCTACTCCTGGCCGCTATTATCGCCCCAACACTTGCTGCGACTTCCCGCCCTCCATAGAGACGCAACACCTCAAGAGGGTCAGTTCCCTGACCACCGTTTGCTTCAACAAAATCAATTAAAACACCTATAGTCTTGTCTTCCAGGTGTTCCTCCAGTTTCGTAACATCAAAGCCTCCTAAAAAGGATATGACTTTTAATGCTGGAATATAGTTCCCTGGCGCATAATCAGACAACCCAAGCAAACTTCCACCTGAAGCTGTTGCTTCCATACCAAATGCCACAGCAGCCATACACTCGGCTTGATCCCAAGGGCTTGATAGATCATAGGGAAGGTCTGGCGCCAACTCGAGCACACGTAGACCAACACCTTTATCAACACACAGGCGATTCACCGGCGCGGAGCCACGTGATGCGGCATCAATAAACTCCTTAACAACAGCAGAATCTGACCCAGCATAACATGATGCTAAAACACAGATGTGAGCCTCACTTGTCTGAGGAGATGACGTCCCTTGCCATGTTGCCAACCATTGCTTCAGCCCTAACAACCCGTCAGCCTGATTGTCATCGGGCACTTCATCACCACCTATTACTTTTTTTGCCGCGCATGTATCTCCTTCGGGCAACTGAGCAAGAACACGACGTAAATCGTCAAAAGGTGCTGACATAACTAATTAACCTAACACATTGATATTAATGAACTAAAAGAAACGAAAGCTAAACTTGGCATAATATATGCCTGTTAAACATAATATTAATCAAGTGTGACTAGCATACTTATTAAGTAGGGACTGGTGTTTTTGCCCAATCCAATATAGTATAAGGTGTTTTATTGTTTTAGGTGAATCAGGACGAGAAACCATAATGTTTTCAAACAACAAGTCTCTTGTTATCTCAACATTATTGACTGGTACAGCGGTTGCTACCGGCACACTGATGTATGGTGCACTATCTGAAAAGCCAGAAGAGCTCATAATTTTAAATGATACTCTTCCTCCTGTTTTGGGTAACGGACTGCTCCCTCCTCCTGCCACCTATGTTATGAAAACGCCGCCACCGGCTGACATACCCGGCATACGCAGATTGAAAATAGCGCGGCCGTCATTAACGACCCCGGCACCTTCAACAGCACAACAATCGTCTAGACCGGCCGACAATAGCACTCAGGCAGTTTCCTCTAATGAAGACTTTTATTTAACAGGAACCAGAAGTGCCGAACTTATTCGGGCGCCTGTTGAAGCGCGCATTGAAACTTTCCCAACAATCGCACTGGATGAAGCAGTTGAAGGCGCACTTGCTGTAGATGAATGGGGTTTTCAAGTAGTTCAGTCCTATCTTGCGCAAGCAATGGGGGACGCAAACGCGCTCAAAGCGCGCATGGATGCCCTTCTCGCTCGCATTGAAGCAGAAGCAGGCAACTATGATCTGGCAACTATTTCTGATGCGGCAAATCTAATCATTGAAGCAGGAGCCAGAACTCACTGGACAGCCTTTATGGCGCCTTTTGTTCTTGACCCTTCATTTAAGCTTCCTGATGACGCAATCGGCTGGGACTTTGGACCGGAAGAAGAAAAACCATACAATAAGTTCACTCGCGTAGGCGCTGATAGCAAGATGGTTATTGGCGATCGCGCGCAGAATGAAAACGCGTTTCAAGGCCCATCCATCCTCGGCAACGGCATTCAGAACATCGAACAATTTGTTG
>JBFOLV010000104.1:0-2355 GCA_040830325.1 Kordiimonas sp.
CGCGGAATATGTCGTGGATTTTGTTCCTAAAGTGAAGGTTGAGGTTGTTTTAACAGATGACCAAGCCGAACGCGCCGTAGAGGCGATAAAAAACGCTGCCCACACCGGTCGCATTGGTGACGGCAAAATCTTTGTTAGCACGGTTGAGGAAGCCATCCGTATTCGTACCGGCGAAACCGGTACCGACGCAGTCTAATCAAAGAAATTTAAAATCTCGGCTACATTTCTTGGCCGCAAACAATTGTTACTAAAAGGGAAAATTGAAATGGCTAAATATTCTAACCTTAGCACCGACGACTTTTTGGCTCTTGTAAAAGAGACAAAAGCAGAGTGGGTCGACCTCCGCTTTACTGATCCGAAGGGTAAATGGCAGCACCTCACCATGGCGGCTGACGTTGTTGATGAAGACATGCTGTCTGAGGGCGTGATGTTTGACGGCTCATCTATTTCCGGTTGGAAAGCCATCAACGAATCTGACATGATTCTGCAACCTGATTTGAACTCTGTAACCATTGATCCATTCACCGCTGATGTAACGATCGTTGTTTTCTGTGACATTCTTGAGCCTGCAACAGGCCAAGGTTACATTCGCGATCCACGCTCTACAGCGAAACGCGCTGAGGAATACCTCAAGTTTTCTGGCATCGGTGATTCTGCTTTCTTCGGCGTTGAGCCCGAGTTCTTCGTATTCGACGACGTAAAATTCAAGGTTGACTACCAAGGCGCTTCTTACAAGCTGGACGATGTTGAAGGCCCATACAACAGCGACCGCTCTTATGAGGAAGGCAACTATGGTCACCGCCCACGTGCAAAAGGCGGCTACTTCCCTGTTGCACCAGTAGATAGCTGCGTTGATCTCCGCGCTGAGATGGTTAAGGTCATGAAGGAAATGGGCCTTAAGATGGACAAGCACCACCACGAAGTGGCGGCGTCCCAGCATGAGCTCGGCATGATGTTCTCAACACTTATCGATACAGCTGACAATGTTCAGGTTTACAAATATGCTGTGCATCAGGTTGCGCATACTTATGGCAAAACTGCGACCTTCATGCCGAAGCCAAAAGCAGAAGACAATGGCTCCGGTATGCACACGCACCAGTCAATCTGGAAAGGCGGCGAGCCAACTTTCGCAGGCTCCGGTTATGCAGACCTCTCTGAAACTGCCCTTTATTATATCGGCGGCATTATCAAGCACGCAAAAGCAATCAACGCCTTCACAAACCCAAGCACAAACTCATACAAGCGTTTGACACCTGGTTTTGAAGCACCTGTTCTTCTGGCATATTCTGCACGTAACCGTTCAGCCTCTTGTCGTATTCCATACGGCACCAGCCCGAAAGCGAAGCGTGTTGAAGTTCGTTTCCCTGATGCAACTGCTAACCCATACCTCGCGCTTGCTGCGATGCTGATGGCTGGCCTGGACGGCATCAAGAACAAAATTCACCCAGGTGAAGCAATGGATAAAGACCTTTATGCTCTACCACCAGAAGAGCTGGCGGGTGTTCCAACTGTTGCAGGATCACTGGAAGAAGCACTCGGCGCATTGGACGCTGACCGTGAGTTCCTGAAACAGGGCGACGTGTTCTCTGATGATCAGATCGATGCCTACATTGAGCTGAAACAAGAGGAAGTCGATCGCCTCAACCTTACGCCACATCCTATCGAGTTCGACATGTACTACAGCGCGTAAGCTCAAATATAATAAATCGTAGAACCAGGCCTGCCGTCTTCGGCGGGCCTTTTTCATTTTGAAAGATTGTTCTCTGCTGTTTACTTTTTAACAACTGCTAACTTATAAGGTCACAACTTGGGGCGCATATCATACAGTTACTACGTTTTTTGGACAGTTTTGTGAATGCAGATTGAATATACATCAGAACAGATGGCGTTACAGCCCAAGTTGGAAGCAGCTAATATAAATCCAGAAAGCTTTCTGGCGACAGACTATCTCAACCATTTCAATGAGATCGTCATGCTTCTGGAAATGGTGCCCGACATGCCAGAACTGGTCGAAGATACTGCTGATTGGGCTCCCAAAAGCTATCCGCAGCATTTTCTGGATAGTGGCTTTCAAGCGGCTGACCTGGCAGTTGAAGCTTTTGAGAAGGCCCCTCGTCCTATCCGCCTTGCTTTTGACCAGATCTGCAACGAAATGGATAACCTGATCCAAACTACGCTCGCAGGGCTCGTGAGCCTGAACGTTGCGGAGCGTGGCTTTTCCCCCGCCGCACAGGACTTGATCCGCCAACGTGTGCTTGCCATCCAAGAACTTCTTATGAAACTTAATCAGGTTATTCACGGTAAGCTGGATACCGATTCAGCCTTCTTTGAATCGCTTGATGAAGAAGAACCAAC
>JBFOLV010000105.1:0-4086 GCA_040830325.1 Kordiimonas sp.
CGCATGACCAAACTCCTTCAGAATAAACAACAAGTTTTGACGCTTAAAAGCCCAGCGATAATGCATAGCAGGAAGGATAAGCCATTCCTCTGCGTAGACCTCCATCAATAGAGATACGAGCCTTTGAAAAGGAGCTGTGGGATATACTGGCTTGTCAGGAAACTGCTGCTCAAGGGCATCAATAATAACCGTCGTATCCTGCAAATAATCGCCTGACGGCGTCCGCACCACTGGAATAACGTTGCGGCCGATATGTTCTTTTATCTCAGCTCTATTCTCTGCTGAAAGGCTTTCGGAAAAAGGAATATCTTTATGCCTCAGGTACGCGCGCGTTTTTCCTGAAAACAACGAAACCTCATGGCCGTATAGCTTATACTCAGTTACCACATGCTTCTCCCTACTAACCTGTATCAGAGTTGACATAGGGCTGCTGCAAACTTCCGCCACACACAGCAGTTCACAAACATGTCATGAGAAAGGCCATATCTATACGGTAGACATGGCCCTGCTGAAGGTACTTTAAATACTGCTGAGAATTAGAGGTTATTACGCTTTAGTGTGGTGCCTTCTTTCCAACTAACACCCACGTCATGCCAGTAACCTGCAATCAGCTCCTTGGGCTTCAGACGGGTTAGTTCCTCAACCGGGCTATCATAAAGGCTGATGTCAAAAGTGCCTTTAAAGCAGCGGCCAAAGTCCACGTCATAGCCACCCATTGTTACCACTTCATCAAGCGCGTCAGGGCCAACATTTTCAATGGGCCGCATAAAACGGTTATGTACCATTGGGTGACCGTTAACGAACCCTGGTTTTTCAGCAGTTTCCGTAATTTCAAACACTGCTTCCGCAAGACGGCGCTCGTAAGCAGCGAGGCTCACGCCAAACTTACCCCCCGGCGCCAGGCGCGGGGCCGCCCTGCCCACATTGAACGGACGTGTCTGGTGAATAACACCCAGTTTTTTAGGGTACCCCTGATGCTGACCGCGCAGGATAGCAAAATCCTTATCGACCCATATATAAACACAGCGCGAATATGTTTTTCCTTCAAACTTACAGCGCACCACGACAAACGCTTCTTTATACTGGCACCTGACAGGGTCCAGCACTTCTTCAAACGTATCTGAGCAACTTTGCCAGTCCGCCCAGATAAAGGCGATGGCACCCGGGTCCTCGTCTGCCAGTTCAAAACCGGCTGGCAGCAAGGCCGCAACCTCCGCTGGGTCCACGCGGTATTCAAGCGTGATAAGTTCACCGGAATAATGCCAAGGCGGTGTTGGCAAGATGGAAGATTTTCCCGTATCTGTACGCGGGTACATAAAGCCTTTCATCAGATCATCCTTTTTACATCTGGGGGTCTTGTTACGGGCAACGCTAAGCTTCCTTATTACCCTAGGTCTACAGCAAAAGGCATGCAAGGGCCGTGGCCGCCGCCTTTGTCCAGATTTGCTAAGAGCCCTGACGCCTGTTAAGGCATAAGTAACATCAAGCAGTCCCATAGATTACGTAAAGGTTTTAGATATGACCGAATACCGCCGCATCCTGCTGGATGGTTACCCAACGATGGTTCGCCGAGAAGGCGAAGCCTTAGTATGCCGCGATGGCAGAGAAGTGGGTGTTGAAGAAGCCGTGCATCTTGCGCCTTGCAAGCCCAGCAAAATTATATGTGTGCACCTCAATTATAAAAGCCGTGTAGATGAGTTTATGACCAAACTCCCACCTGCACCAACATACTTCCACAAACCTATTACAGCGCTCAATACGCACAAGGGCGATATCGTCCGCCCAGAACGCTGTAAGTGGCTCAACTATGAAGGTGAAATCGCCATTGTCATTGGTAAACACTGCCGGAACGTTAGCCCGGAAGAAGCCGGAAACTATATTGCGGGCTACGCACCATCAAATGATTATGGCCTACATGATTTCCGCGACACAGACGCTGGTTCCATGCTGCGCGTTAAGGGCTCTGACACCCTATGCCCGGTAGGCCCCGGACTGGTAACTGACTGGGATTTCCGCGGCAAACAAATCCGCACCATCGTGAACGGAGAAGTAAAGCAAGACAGTACCACCGACGAGATGGAATGGGATATGCACTATCTAGTTGCGGATATCGCGCGGAACATTACGCTTGAACCGGGTGATATCCTACTGTCTGGTACACCAGCCAACAGCCGCCCCGTTGAGCCGGGTGATGTGGTTGAAGTTGAGGTAGAGGGCCTGGGTAAGTTAACCAACCGCATTGTACACGGCCCTACCCCTATTCGCGGTGATGTAGGCGCACAGCCAACCACATCAGAAGAGGTGGTTTCAACCGCCATGGGCGGTGACTGGGAACACCGCGGCAAGCGCGCCGCTGGCGGTCAAGGCGCTGCTTTCTACGAAAGTAAGCTGGAAGACTAACAACCTCGAAATGGGCATCTCATCAAGGTGCCCATTTCGCTCTAGAATTAAAGTTTTGACCTATCTATCAGCACCCAAAGATGGAAACGCTTCCAATTTAAAGTGAAGTAGAGTAAGATTATTTCAAGAAGGTGTTTTGCCACAAAGGCAATAGGCAGGGGGCAGGCCAGCACTTGATCACTGCTTTCAGCACTATAACGCACCACACATGGGAATAAAGCTGTTTTTAACAGCTTGCAGCATTGCTGCGTCAAAACTGAAAGAACATAGCGTGTCAACTATTACGATTAATCATGTTGCTGAACGTGCGGGGGTGTCAATTACAACGGTTTCCCGCGTCATCAACAATGAACCTTCGGTGCGAAAAAAAACGCAGGAGAAGGTTCTCGCTGCTATCAAAGAATTAGACTATCAGCCGAACTTATCGGCACGAAACCTCGGAAGTGCCAAATCATACGTTATGGCTTATGCCTACGACAACCCAAACACCTACTATGTTACGGGCATGCAGAACGGCATCTTGGAGGCAAGCCGAGAACAGGGATATGGTCTCCTTATTCATCCTTGTGATTCTAGTTCAGAAGCGATCAACGATGAACTGCGCGACCTGGTGCGCAGATCCCGCATTGCAGGCCTCATCTTGACACCGCCTCTCTCTGAAATGGAAACTGTTACAGAAACCCTTCAGGAACTTGATGTGGAATTTGTGCGAATCCTGTCAGGTGAAAAATTGGAAGGACAGGCCGAAAATTCCATTATCGTGAATGACCGCAAAGCCGCTTATGATGTCACGGAATATCTTATTGGCCTTGGTCATAAACATATCGCTTTCTTCTCCGGTGAAGAGGGGCACGGTTCAAGCACTGAGCGCCTAGAGGGTTATAAGGCGGCCCTTTCAAACCACAATATACCAGTAAATGACGCGCTTATTGTACCGGGCGAATATTCATATGAATCTGGTGACATGCGTGCACGTGACCTACTTTCTAGCAGCACACCCGTGACGGCCATCTTTGGCTGCAACGATGAAATAGCAGCTGGTGCCTTACATGCGGCGCGCCTTCTTAATATTTCAGTGCCTGACCAGCTCTCAATTGCAGGTTTTGAGGACAGCCCCTATTCACGTCAGGCGTGGCCCAAGATCACGACTGCGCAGCAATCTAACTCCACCATTTCCCATTCAGCTGCCGAGTTGTTGATTGACAAGATGCGGCCTCAAAAATCTTTGCCCAAAAAAACGAGGGATGCCCGAGAGGATGTCACCCGTAAGATTGGGCCAGATGACCGGCTATACACCCCCACCCTGTTAGTTAGGGATTCTACAGGGCCAGCGCCAACGATCTAGTAAACACCAGATACCAGATACAAAAAGGGCCCGCGCTAATACCGCAGGCCCTTTTGGTTTCTATCGTACCGGTTTAATGTACGGCTATCTCATCCATATGAATATTCTTTGCTTTATCCTCTTGGAACTGCGCACTGAAGTATGTTCCACCATTCGTTGCAACAACCTTAAGATAACGCGCTGATACCGGATCAAACGAGACCGTGAGTGTATTACCTGCTAGCATGATCGCTGCTTCATCAAGCTTACCTACCGATATCCAAGTCGCATTGTCATTTGAAACCAACACTTCAAACGCTTTCGGCGGGTGCAGCTTACGGTACTGACCAGCCTCAATACCC
>JBFOLV010000106.1:0-2161 GCA_040830325.1 Kordiimonas sp.
ACCAATACAGATAAAAAACTCAGACGAGGCGGTACCCGGTGCCAAACGCGCCATTGAAATGGTGCCGTCTTCATGCCTTAGGCCTGTTTGCTTGGTTGTTTCGTGGGTGATAGGAGAGAAGTTCCCCTCAGCCTCTTCTATACCCCGACCACCTTGAATAACTTCAATTTTTATATTGTTCTGGGCTTGGTTATCCATACGCACCACCCGGTAAAAGCTACCACCATCATATTTGCCAGCTTCAACGTAGCGCAAGAAATTGGCGACGGTGATGGGTGCTCTTTCTGGGAATAACTCAAGTTCAATGGCTCCTATAGACGTATTGATCTTTACGATCTGGGTTTCAGCCCAAGCTTGCGGAGCAAACGCGACAACGACTAAGCAAAATAGGATTCTAAATATCTTAGGCATCATAAAATTCTCCTGAGGAAACTATGCCTTGTTTTTACTTGACGACACCACCTAAGGCGAACGGTCGATCCTCATGCCTGTATCGCAACAGATTGTCGGTGGTATCAACAAGGAAATTAAATACAAATGCTGAAAGCAAAGCCGGATAGAATCCGGCTTTGCCCAGGCCATAGTTTTAGAAAAAGGCCTTCAGGTTGACACCGATTGTTCGCGGCTTCACGCGAAGAGCTGCATCCGGGTCAAATGGGAAACGTCGCTGAGAGCGAATAACGCCAGTGCTGGCAAAAGCGTTATTCACAAAAAGGGCTGCTTCATAGCGTTCTGTGCGAACACCTGCTCTGAAATTGGCAAGCGTATAGTCATCCACCTGTCGGTAATTCGCGTTGGTTTCTGAGAACTCAGAACCACGGTCACCAACATATTGAATGTTACCCCAAGCAAAGCCATCAAGAGAGTCGTTGATGGTAAAGTCATAGTCCAAACTACTGCTGAAAGCGAACTCTGGTACATAAGGTACACGGTCCCCCTCAAAAGCAGTCAGGCTTTCAACTGTTTCATCAAGCTTCGCATCGGTATAGGCACCACCAAGGGTCGCAACAAGCCTGTCAGTCAGGTTTGCTGTCACCTCAAGCTCGATACCACGGCTGCTGGCCTTCCCTACATTGCTGCGGAAACTGAAACCACACTCAAAACGACGAGAGTTCTGCATGTCAGACCAGTCGATGTAAAAAGCAGCAGCATTGAAAGACAGTTTTTTGCTCGCTGTTGTGCCTTTCAGGCCAAGTTCATAGTTCCAAAGCTGGTCAGGGCGGAAGAACTGTGGGTCATCGCCGCTTGCCGCAGCTTCTGCGGCTTCTTCACCGCACAGGTCAACCGGGATTTCACCAGGATTGGTACCACCGTAACGAAAGCCTTTTGCTGCCTGCGCATACACCAGCAGGTCATCAGAAATCTCGTAGGACAGGTTAACTTTGGGGTTAAAGCCATCTTCCTTACCAACAGGATAAGTTGCTGGTTGAGGGTCTGTCTCACCAATCAACTGGCCAGTCTCGAAGTCAGAAAGCTTCTGCTTCCAGTTAAAGTAGCGCAAACCAGCAGTAATGGTCAGCTTGTCCCACGTGTAATAAGCCTCACCAAAAAATGCGAAAGTTTCTACATTTTGGTCATTGGACACCCAAAGAAAATAATCATCCGGTGCACCCCAGTGCGCAGCAGGCTCAAACGCCGGGTCATTTGCCGCGCCAGCGTCAAGGCCAGGTACAGGCCAGGAGTTGATGCCATCAATATCCCGGTTGTCGTAGTACCCGCCAATTGTCCACTGGAAATCAGAGTCCGTCATTGATGACAAACGAACCTCTTGCACAAACGCCTGAACATCTGTGAGGTCTTCCAGCTCAAAGGGCTCTACGCCAGCAGGCAGAATACCTGGCAAACGGTAAAATGTGTCAATCGACCGGCGGTTAAATACATTTCTGTCAAAGTAAGAGCTGGAAGATACCAACGACATCGTGTCCATCTCATACTTAAGTGTCAGATTATAGATAGCGATCTGATCATCATAGCCATCAAAAGAGGTATAATCGCGCGAATACAGGGGTGTAGAGTCAGTATCCTCGGTACGGCCATTATCGCTATAATCGTGATACATAAACACGAAATCAGCGGTCAACCGGTCACTTGGTGTCGCACGCAGCGCAATACGCCCACCTGAAGACTGACCATCATTTACGTCTTTTTCGCCGGTGGTAAC
>JBFOLV010000107.1:0-3029 GCA_040830325.1 Kordiimonas sp.
TGGTATAGTCGGCAATGCCCTTGGTGTGCTCGATTTTACCTTTCTGGAAATCTTACCTAATCGCCTGTTTGGCAATGTCATTAGGAACGAACTACTCTTTGCAATCCCCCTATTTGTTGCCATGGGTGTCATGCTTGAAAAATCCAATGTAGCTGAGGACTTGCTAGAAAGCATGGGGAAGCTTTTTGGCAGTTTGAGAGGCGGACTTGGTATATCTGTAACGATCGTGGGCGCTTTACTCGCGGCCTCTACAGGAATAGTAGGTGCAACAGTTGTAACAATGGGCCTCCTGTCTCTACCAACCATGATGCGGAGAGGTTACGATACCTCACTCGCCACTGGATCTATAGCGGCGGCAGGAACACTTGGCCAAATTATTCCACCATCCATAGTACTGATCCTTCTAGCTGATGTTATGTCCTCTGCTTGGCAGCAAGCACAGCTTAATAATGGTATATTCTCACCGACCCCGATGAGTGCAGGCGAACTATTCGCAGGAGCACTTATTCCAGGCCTTTCGCTAGTGGGACTATATATTCTTTATCAAGTCGCGGTCGCACTGCTTAGGCCTGAGACAAGTCCAGCAATACCTAAAGAAGAAGGGGATGTATTAGACGCTAGTTTCTATACGCGACTGCTCATCGCCCTACTCCCACCACTGGTGCTAATCATTGCGGTGTTGGGCTCAATACTTTCTGGTATAGCCACACCAACCGAGGCTGCCTCTGTGGGGGCCATTGGTGCAATTCTCTTGGGTGCGGCAAGACAGAATAACAGCAAGTTATATGTGATCATAACACTCGCCGCGCTCATAATAATTCTTGCTGTAGCAAACGTTGCTGACTTAAGAATGCAGCGCGAGATAGTGCCAACAAGTGACAGGATTGCTTATTGGGCTACAATCGCCTTAACACTCCTCTTTATCCTTGGCCTTGCCAAAGCCCTATGGAGCACCCACCAAAGTGGTGTTCTTGGCGAAGTAATGCGTTCAACAGTACGTATATCCACAATGATCTACGGCATTCTTATTGGCGCCAGCCTATTTTCTCTTGTCTTTAGAGGTCTAGGTGGAGATGAAATCATTGCAGAGATGCTTCATGGTCTACCTGGTGGGCAATTCACAGCAATTCTTCTGGTGATGATATTGATGTTTGTGCTCGGGTTCTTCCTGGACTTCATTGAAATCACATTTGTGGTCGTGCCGGTTGTTGCACCAGCGCTCCTTGCCATGGATGGAACATATGGCCCAATTTGGTTGGGTGTATTAATGGCGATGAACTTGCAAACCAGTTTCCTTACTCCGCCTTTTGGTTTCGCTTTGTTCTATCTGCGTGGTGTTGTTCCAGAAAGCGTTCCTACTACTGCGATCTATAAAGGCGTTATCCCTTTTGTCATTATTCAAGTCATAGCACTTGGTCTAATTGCTCTGTTCCCAGAGCTTGTTACCTGGTTACCAGCCCAACTGTTCCACTAATAATGCAGATCACAAGAGGTTCATTTGAAGCAACTGGCATCAGTTGCTAAACGGCTATCCATGAAAATTAACGCAAAAAAAATCTGGAAACATGTGGGTATCTCAGGGCTGATCATAGCTGCACTGCTGAGCAACCTGATCTATATGAACCTTAGGCCTTCAGATCCAATTCTTAAAGGTTGGGAAGAATATAGCCCGGCCCTTTTTGAAACGCTGACCGAGCAAAAAGAACCCTTCTTCATAGAGATTTATGCTTCATGGTGTCCAACATGCCTGCTTCAGCATGAAGCTTTTGAAACACTAATAGAAGAAGGACGCGCTCCTTCTATGCGAGCAATTCGAGTAGACTATGAAAGAGACGTAGACTTTATACAAAAACATCGCATCCAGGGTACTGGTTTGTTGCTAGTTTTCAAAAATGGACAAGAAGTTTCGCGCGCAAGTGGCCTTGTAACAGCTGATAAAATATTAGGCTTTTTAAAGCCTTACATAAAATAATTGCATTCACTCAACCTGTATTCATTTCTGTATCGCTTATATACATTTTTTCACACTTTATGCTGACACTTATTGGCACCATCTTGTGCAATGTATTGGCCACCGAAACAATCAAATTGGAAGGTTGAGTAATGATTGGTTATACGACTGTTGGGACGAATGATTTCCCAAAAGCATGCGAATTCTATGACAAAGTGTTAGCGGAACTTGGTGCGAAGCGCACAATGGATTTTGGTGAATTCATTCTTTGGGGAACAGCACCAGACAAACCCGGTTTTTCAGTAACAAAACCATTCAACAAAGAAAGTGCCTCAGTTGGTAATGGAACCATGATTGCACTGCTCGCTAATGATCAAGACATGGTCAAAAAGGTATATGAAACAGCATTGGCCGCAGGTGGTACTTGTGAAGGAAAACCAGGTTTCCGCGGTGATGAAAGCATGGGCTTCTATGCAGCATATTTCCGTGACCTAGATGGCAACAAACTAAACGCTTTCTGCATGGTTAAAAGCTAGCGACAAGAATACTGCCTCTCCGGGCAGATTGGTTCCTTCCCAAATGGAACCAGGGAGACCGAGCCTAACGCTCGGTCTTTCCATTTTCACCAGCCATTCGTTGCAACATTGCAGCCATTAGCTCATGGACTTTATTGACTGCCTTCAACGGTCTTAACATCACTTTGAAGTCGCAAATTTTACCTTTATCATTCCAGGTAATCATATCAACGCCGTTGATTTCAACACCATCAATAACCGTGCGGAACTCAAGGACAGCACCTGTTTCAGACAGAAACTCACCTTTATATTCAAAATCGTCGCCGGCAAGCACTGAGAAAGCAGCAGACAAATACATAAACGTAAGCGCCTTCCCCTCCTGAGGCTTATGAACTACAGGCGAGTGAAACACTACATCATCTGCTAACATATCACTTAATAGAGAGGTATCCTGTGCCTCAATGGCTTTATGCCATAGCGCTAAACTGTCCTGAACCATGCAAATCCCCATAACTAAAAAGACACCTCTGATAATCAGAGATGCCTTAATTAGTTATTGCAAA
>JBFOLV010000108.1:0-2617 GCA_040830325.1 Kordiimonas sp.
CTGGAATGCTACGGGCATTAGTGTTGGTCTTTATTTTTTAACGTCTCTCGCCGCAGACACCTTCAACCCACAAATCATCACACTCTTAACTACTGCTTGTTTTGGTAGTGCGTTTTTTGTGAATTCCGTAATTACCGGTCTCGATAAACTGAAATTTGTTGCTGCAGGTTGGTGGACCCTGACGGTATTCTTTGCAGCCTTTTATGAAGAAGCAGACGCAGAAACTTTATTAATATTAAGCGCTGCTAGTTTGTTCCTGCTTCTTATACCGGGGTACCTGCTTAAAAACATGCTCCGTGATAAGGACTAACTCATGGGTGGGTATGATTACCGCGCAATAGATGACTTTATTCATTCACGCGTTCGCCTGACAATAATGTCTTTTCTTGCGGCTGCCAGAAGCGCAGAGTTCACCGAGTTAAAGACACAGTTAAAAGTTTCTGACGGTAACTTAAGTACGCACCTTAAGAAGCTAGAAGAAGCAAAGTACATTACGGTGAGCAAACAGTTTGCAGGAAAAAAACCGCAAACAATTATCGCAATATCAGAAAAAGGCGACAACGCCTTTCAGGCATACGTTGAAGGGTTAGGAGCAATGATTGGGCTCAATAAAAGCTGAACCCAACCCACACCTAATCAAGCGACCATCTTGCCTTAGCCTAAACTTTCAAAGACAAACCCGATATATTGTTCCATCCATTCCGGGCGGTCTCCTTCCCACTTTTCTGCATAAGTAGAAAGAGGTTTCGCTGCGCGAATTTCTTCCACTGTTTTACCATCAGCCTTCATTTCTGCAATAATCGCTCGTGTACCTTCAAGCATATCCAGATAATCTTTTAGGCCTGCTTTATCGGTTACCGGACCGTGGCCTGGAATGACGATCGTTTCTTCATCAGCGAGTTTGAGCACTGATTTCACAGCCCTAATAACCCCGTCAATTGAGCCACCGTTCCCTACATCGATAAATGGGTAACTTTGATTAAAAAAGATATCGCCCATATGGAACAGATTGGTACCACGGAAATGGATGATGGAATCGCCGTCGGTATGTGCATTCTCCGCATGAATAAACCGTGCTTCTTCGCCGTTTAAGTGAAGCGACATCTCATCATTAAACGTAACAACGGGCAGAGCAACTTCTGGCTGAGGATCCATGGTATTATTGAAGGCCTTAATAAATGCGCCTTTGGACAAACGAAGCCTTACATTGTCATGTGCTACAATAATGCTGTTATCTTTTCCGAAGTTCTCATTCCCACCCGTATGATCAAAATGATAATGTGTGTTCACCACAAACCTAATTGGCTGATCAGAAATTTCCGCAATAGCAGCCTTAATACGGTCCGTCAGCGGTGCGAACTGGTCATCAATGATGAAAACGCCGCTCTCGCCAGCTGAAACACCAATGTTACCACCTGCGCCATAGAGAACATGTAAGTTCCCGCGCAAGGCTTCAGCCTTAATTTCTACAGATGCAAACCTATCTTCTTGTGCGGCAACGGACATAGCTCCACCGAACATAGTTGTCGCTAATAATATTGTTTTGATCATACAAACCTCCCCTTAACCCTTATATACGACGTCAGCCTACCCACCAAAACATAAGAATGCCACGAAAAGGCCACCCTTTTTGGTTATTTGGCTTTGCTACAGCCCTGATATTGGCTACATGAAATATCTAACGCAACTCAAGTATAGTTTACAGGGGGACCCATGGCCGGAAAAAAGGTCATTGCCGTTGTTTTCGGTGGCCGAAGTGTAGAGCATGATGTCAGCATTCTGACAGGGCTTCAGTTTCTAGAAGCACTCGACCCTGGAAAATATGAAGGCTTCCCTGTTGATGTAGACCCGCTGGGGCAATGGTGGACAGGCTCAGCGCTTAACAAGCGAAGCCGCTACCCGGTAGAAGGCAATTCTCACAAAGACCTCACACAGCTCCATCTAGATCTGTCCGCACCGGCGGCTGGCCGCCCTCAGTTTTTGAGTTTCCAGAAAGGCATGATGGGCGAAAAACGGCAAAACATACCTTTTGACCTAATTGTTCCTGCTATTCACGGTACAAACGGAGAAGACGGAACCTTACAAGGCCTTCTTGATTTTGCGGGCATACCCTATGCAGGATGCCGCCCGCTTGGTGCGGCCGCGACAATGAACAAGGTTTTTGCAAAACAAGCCGCTCGCACTGCAGGCATAAAAGTTCTGCCAGAACTGCTTCTTAACCGCCCGGCAAAGGGTACGTTCCTTGACCCAGATACACTCAGAAACCAATTGGCCGAAGCACTCGGTAAGGAATCTTACCCTCTCATTGTGAAACCCTGTAACCTTGGCTCAAGTGTTGGTGTTGGTAAAGCAGATGATCTCGATGCTCTTATTGCAGCACTTATGAGCGCCTTCCGCCTGGACAATGAAGTCATTGTTGAACCTTTTGTGCCAAATCTTGTCGAATATAATATTGCTTGTCGCCGTGACAGTGCAGGCACTGTTCAAACGTCAGCGGTAGAACGACCTCTTCGCCAAGCAGACCTCTTGGATTTCAAGAATAAATACCTGGCTGGCGGAACCGCCGGTGGCGCCAAACTTGATACAGGGCCTAGCGAAGGTATGGCTTCTCTCAACA
>JBFOLV010000109.1:0-10496 GCA_040830325.1 Kordiimonas sp.
CAATTTATAAAAACTACTTCTCCTCGAAGGGAAGTGGCTATGCTTATGATATGGAGGATTTAGCCAGATACTACACTATGTATGAAGACCTTATGGCTTTCTGGTTTGAGCGGTTCCCTGACAAGATTTACGATCTTCACTATGAGCAGCTAACTGAGTGCCAAGAGCAGGAAACCAGAAAAATGCTAGCTTACTGTGATCTGGGCTGGGAGGACAAATGCTTGGAGTTTCACAAAACTACGCGGTCTGTGGTAACCGCTAGTACTGCCCAAGTCCGACAGAAAATGTATCAAGGAAGTTCTGAGAAATGGCGCGCATACGAAAGGCACTTGGTGCCTCTTTTAGATGCACTGCATACTTAGTCAATAAGTGAAGTTAAATCAGGCGCATGCTGCCATGCTGCTCTCCCTTCAAGCCGAGGGATAGAGATAACAGGGATGTCTGTCCATGTTGTCGCTTGTTCAACAGTGCTTTCAAAGTTGGGATGGTCTTCGCCAGCGCTTTCACTAATGATCAAGGCTTTTACTGGAAGGTTTCGCGCGTACATCGCATCTAGAGTAGCCGTGATGTGAGACAGTGTGCCAAGATAGCTACCCGCAACGACAATGGATGAGAGGCCAAGATCGTCTATCCAATTTGCAACAAGCTTGTCATCCGTCAAGGGCACAAAACTACCACCCACCCCTTCCACTAAGCACAAAGGGCTGCGTGCCATTGCATCATGGCAGAATTGAAGTAGGGCGCCATAATCAAGTGTCTTACCCTCAAGTTTTGCTGCCATAGAGGGCGCAAGTGGTGCCCTGTAACGAAACGGAGAGATAGCATTCAAGGTTTCGGTGTTTAAGTCTTTGCCTAAGGCCTCAGCAATTATGGCGGTGTCCGTACCGTCCATTGTGTTATCTTCAACCCCGCTAATAAGGGGCTTTATTGCTTCAACGGACCTGCCTGCTGCTTTTAGTTGGTAGCAAAGTGCCGCGGTAACAAAAGTTTTGCCGATCTCCGTTCCGGTAGCTGTAATGAAAAGCCCGTTCATACTGTCGCTCCCAAGCCAAGCTTTTGGCATACAGAGATAAGACGCATTACGTCTGCTTCTGAGTGTGTGGCTGAGAAACAAAAGCGAAGGCGCGATGTACCTTCTGGCACAGTCGGAGGACGGAATGCGATCACTTTAAAGCCTTCTTCAGCAAGTTTCGCAGAAGCGTCTAGCGCTGCCCGCTCGCTGCCAATGACCAACGGTACGATAGGGGTTACAGGCTTTGGCAGGTTAAGTGCTGCCGAAAACCTTTGTGCGTGATTGATGGTGCGCGCCATTAACTCGGGTTCATCCATCATGATCTCAAGCGCTTTGAGCGAGGCTGCGACAGCAGCAGGTGGCAAGCCTGTGGTGTAAATAAAGGACCGTGACCGTGTCTTGATCAGGTCAATTACGCTTTTATCGGCTGCCAAGTATCCGCCGTATGACCCAGCAGCTTTTGATAAGGTACCCATCTGAAACGGTACTTTACCTTCGACGCCAAAAGCATGCGCGGAGCCACGGCCTTCTCCCACTGTACCAAGAGCATGTGCATCATCGTTCATGAGCCAGGCATCATATTGTTCAGCAAGCGCTGCTAGTTGATCAAGCGGTGCTAAGTCTCCGTCCATTGAGTAAACGCCGTCTACTATGATCATGGCATGCTTATGCTTACCCCGGTGGGCTGCTAGGAGTTCTTTGGCATGTTCAATGTCATTGTGCCTGAAAAACTCTACGGTAGCGTTTGAGAGCGACATGCCTGCGTGAATGCATGTATGAACCAGTTCATCGGCGATGATCAGGTCTTTTGATCCAATGAAGGTTGGGATAATACCTACATTGGCTAAGTAGCCAGAGCCAAAAACAGCAGCATCTTCCGTGCCTTTTATCTCAGCGATTTTTGCTTCTAGGACATGGTACAGAGGATGGTTGCCGGTAACCAGCCTACTTGCGCCTGCGCCTGCGCCGTATTTGTCAGCGGCCATCGCTGCCGCTTTCTTCACGTCTGGATGAGTGGATAAACCAAGATAATCATTATCAGTGAAGCTGATCAGCGCCTCCCCGTTTACTGAAAGAGACATGTCGTTACCGCGTGTGGTTTGCACCAAAATGCGGCGTTGGTTCTTAGCCTCTAGGGCTGAGAGTTTCTCTTTAGTGAACTGTTCAAGGCTTGAGCCAGGTGTGTGTAAGCTGCGCATGCGGTCAGATAAGCAGATATCTGCCTCTCGTCAACCGCCGTTTTTCCTTGACTCTGACCCGTCATCCCGCGAGTTTGCACCCAAATATAAAAGAATATCGCGTTAGGTGTAAAATACCCTCGCGCAAGGAGTGGTCAAACTGATGAATGCACCAACTGCAATTACCCCGGCAACAGCTGAAATACGCCATGACTGGAAGAAACAGGAAATTATGGACTTGTTTCAACTGCCTTTCATGGATTTGGTGTTTGAAGCCCAGCGTGTACACCGGCTTTATCATGACCCGAATAAGGTGCAATTGTCACAGTTGATCTCCATTAAAACCGGTGGCTGCGCAGAGGATTGTGGCTATTGCTCACAGTCTGCAAAGCATAAAAGCGGCACAGGTCTGGATGCTACCAAGCTGATGGAAGTTCAGCGTGTTGTTGATGCCGCAAAGAAAGCTAAAGAAGGTGGTGCTAGTCGCTATTGTATGGGCGCCGCATGGACAAGCCCTAAAGACAGGGACATGGACCAACTACTTGCTATGGTTGAAGGCGTAAAAGACTTGGGCATGGAAACATGCATGACGCTCGGTATGCTTGATGATCATCAAACCAAGCGGCTCGCGGATGCAGGCCTAGATTATTACAACCATAATATCGATACATCAGAGGAATATTACGGCGAAGTTATTTCAACTCGCACCTATCAGGACCGGCTTGATACGCTTTCTCGTGTTCGTGACGCCGGCATTAACGTGTGCTCTGGTGGTATCGTTGGTATGGGCGAAAAGCCCGAAGATCGTGCTGGTATGCTTATGACACTGGCAAACTTGCCTGAGCACCCACAGTCTGTGCCGATCAACATGCTTGTTGCGGTACCAGGTACACCGCTCGAAAATATTGAAGCACTTGATCCTTTTGAGTTTGTACGCACCATTGCAGTTGCGCGCATCATGATGCCAAAATCTGAAGTGCGCTTGTCTGCAGGTCGTCAGGAAATGAGCGAAGAAGCGCAATCCCTTTGCTTCCTGGCGGGCGCTAGCAGTATTTTCTACGGTGAGCAGCTTCTAACCACGCCAAACCCGGAAAACAATAAGGATATGGCGCTCTTCGATAAGCTTGGTTTAAAGCCGGCCTAAACCGATGAAAATTAACTCTGATTGGTACACTAAGGGTATGGAGCATATCTGGCTTCCTTATACCCAAATGAAAACTATGAAAGACCCGCAGCCGGTTATTGCTACGGAAGGCGTGCGCCTGAGGTTAGCTGATGGCACTGAGCTAATTGATGGTATATCAAGCTGGTGGGCTGCGGTGCATGGTTATAATCATCCACATATTATGGAAGCCATGAAAACGCAGGTTGAGGTGATGCCTCATTCAATGTTTGGTGGTTTGGTGAATGAGCCTGCTCTTGAGTTGGCTACAAGACTTGCTGATATGTTGCCGGGCGATCTGAATCGTTCGTTCTTCGCTGAATCCGGGTCGGTTTCCGTAGAGATCGCAATGAAAATGGCGGTGCAATATTACCTTAATAAGGGTGAAACGCGCGGCCGGTTTGTGCATTTTCGGGATACGTATCACGGTGATACTTTTGGTGCGATGGCGGTTGGTGACCCTGATGACGGTATGCACAGCCAATTTTCAGACGTGGTTGAAAAGAATCTTCTGACAGATTTACCGCGTACTCAAGCTGAGGCGGATGCCTTCAAGGTGTTCTTGAAGAAACATGCGCATGAAGTGGCCGCTGTTATTACAGAACCTCTTGTCCAAGGTGCTGGTGGCATGATTTTCCACGGCCCGGAAACACTGCGCTGGATCCGCGAAGCATGCGATGAAGCAGATGTACTTTTCATTGTAGATGAGATTTTTACTGGTTTTTACCGTACCGGTAGTCGCTTTGCGATTGATCAAGCTGGTATTGTACCGGACATGATTACCTTATCTAAGGCTTTGTCTGGTGGTGTGTCACCGCTGAGTGTGTGCGTGGCTCGTGATAAGGTTTTTGATGCCTTTTACGATGAGGATCCTGAAAAAGCTTTTATGCACGGTCCAACCTATATGGGGCATGCTCTTGGCTGTGCTGCTGCAAATGCGTCACTTGATTTATTCGACGGTGAAGATTACGCGAAAAAGGTTTCTGCCATTGAGGCGCAAATGGCCAAAGAGCTTGAGCCATGCCGGGCGCTAGCGAACGTTAAGGAAGTTCGTGTAAAGGGTGCAATCGGCGTTGTGCAGTTAGAAGACGCTTCGAATTTGGATGCCTTAAAACCATTATTTGTGGAAGCCGGTGTTTGGATTAGGCCTTTTGGCGACATTGTATATTTGACACCGCCACTAGTGATTGAACCTAATGATCTGAGCGTGCTGACAAGCGCTATCCTCAAAGTTTTGCAGTCGGCGGCTTAGCTGTAGTGGTATCCATCCATAATGGATTGGGTGTCTTTAACTTGTTGCCGTAGCCATGGAGCGAATTTCCTATATTGCTCGGTGCGCGCAAATTCCTTCGAGCATACAAGCCAGTCAGATGGGGAAGCCGGTACGGGCTTCCCAAGAGGTACCAAGAAACCGTTTTGCACCTCATGCTCATAGAGTAGGGAGCGCCCAAGTGCGATTCCGAGGCCGCTGATGGCCGCCTGAATAGCGAGATCGGTCCGATCAAACTTACTAGCCTTTGAGATGGAAGCATTGAATGCAGGCTCTCCAGCGGCGTAATATTGCCAGCCCCAATCAATTGGGTCTGTTTCTGATACATAGTCTACTAATATATCGACGTCTGATGCCCAAGGGTTGTTGATGTCTATATTATGCTCCCTGATGTAAGTGGGACTAGCAAGAGCTTGCATATCGGACCCGCATAATTTTATCCGGTTTAGTTCGGGGTAGTTACCGTGACCGAAACGGATGCCGATGTCAGCTTCCCCCTTTGCAAAATCAACAAGTTTAGTTTGCGCTTGCACGGACATATCAATGCCAGCGTCTCTAGCCTGCATCATGTGCGGGATGAGCCATTTCATCGCGAGTGATGGTGGCGCGGAGACGCGGATGGTAGCATTGTGTCGCGCTTGCATAATCCGGTGGAGGGCACTTTCTATATCATCAATGCTCTTTGTGGCGGCTTCGCATATCCAGCCTCCATACTGTGTAAAGTTAAGGGACCGGGTGGTGCGTTCAATAAGCTTAATATCAAGCATCTCTTCGATTGCTGTGATGCGGTGGCTGACAGCTGTTTGATGCACACCAAGTAGCTTGGCTGCCTTGGTGAAATTCTTCTCACGGTATACGGCTGCCAGGAAAGGTGTCGCCTGAACTAACTTTATTATACGGCTATTCATTAGTTATGCTCATGAATATAAGAGAATGTTCCCAATTATTATTTTGAACAATATAGGTAAATATTACTCCTAACAGCAACGAGGAGTAAAGATAATGTCTGCTAATCATGAGAGAAAGTTTACATTAAGTGCATTGGTGCTTCTGTTTTCTTGTGTATTAGGTGTTCTTGCAAGCATGCCAGTGAGTGCGCAAACGCAAATTATCCAGTTCAATCCAGATAGAGATATTATGCGAGCGCAGAATGCGATGCGCCAAGGAGATCTGGATGTAGCCCTTGTTTATTACAAACGAGCCGAGCGTAAAAACCTGTACAAGGATCACAAAGTAATTGTGCAGAATTCTATTTGCGCAGTGGCGTACCTGAAGGAAAATTACGGTGAAGCAGCTGAAGCTTGCTCAACTGTCATTGAGAAAGATCCGAAATATTGGAAGGCCTACGTAACGCGCGGTAACGCAAAGCGCAAACTTGGCGATCTAGCAGGGGCACTTACAGACTTCTGTACTGCAAATCGGTTGAGCCCTGAAAATGTGCATGGCGCATTTGTTAGTCGCTGTGTTGGCTAGGCTCTAAAATACAGAATAACACACCCCGTGTTATGGTGTGAACGGGCTGTCGCTTTCCCGGAGGCAGCCCGTTCTTTTTTAACTGTCAGCGTACATTTTTGACACGAATAGCCACTGACCGTTCTCCTTCAAGAGGCCTAGATAATCTATGAAGATGCTTCCGAGTAGAGGGCAAAGTGCTTTTACCATTGCTTGATCTCCGACAACATCGATAGACAAAATCTTATAGGCGTATGGGTGCCCTTCTTTTTGAGGGACAGGACGGCTATCAACAAGCTCCAGCCACTCTTCTCTGGTTCTTCTAATACCCGGTGCTTTCAGTACAGTATCTACATGGAAAAGTGGGCGGAGTTTTTTGGTGTCGCCGTGATGCAAGCCGTCAAAATAGGCCTGCACCATGTTTGTTATGACTTGAAAGTCATTTTGTGGTTGAGTTTTTGTCATGATGGCACTTGCCTATCGGCGTATGACTTCCCGCCAATGCCCCACTTGTCTGTAGGTATTTCTTCGACAACGACCCATGTGATTTCCGGGTCCTTACCAAGAACATCTTCAATCATTTCGGTCGTGCGGCTGATAAGAGCATCATTTTGCTCTTTGGTTACTTTGTCACCGGTTACACGGATGGTTACGTACGGCATCATTTCCTCCTAGGCTGCTTTGGCAGCATTCTTGGCTTCAGCCGCTACGGCCTTTTTGTAGCTTTCACGTGCCTGCACGTTTTTAATCATACGTTCAGTGTTTTCGCCCAACTTAATATCTACAGGGAAGTATTGGCCCCAAGTTGAATAGACAGCGAGCATAATGTCTGCCGGGGAGATATTGTTCCCAAACAGATAGTTTTGGCTGCCGATGCGGTCATTTACGATGGCCCATAGCTTGTTGATTGCCGCTGCGCTGGCCTCGAAATATGCCTGCTTTGCCACTTCGTCGGAGATAGCATTAGCACCAAAAAACAACTTGCCGTAGGCCGGATGCATCGTTGCGTTGGCAAACATAATGGCTTCGATAAACCGCTGGTCAGTATCAGTATTTTGGGGCAGTAGGGTATTTTCTTTCGCCCCTAAGATATGGAGCATCACCGCAGCGCCTTCGTTAAAAACGATGCCGTCTTTTACCAAAACCGGGACAGTACCTGCCGGATTCAGTTCATGGAAATTCTCAACGGTGTTTTTGTCTATAATTTCAACTGGTAATTCCAGTTCATGGAGAACGACTTGCGTTGCAAGTGAGCAGGCGCCTTGAGAATAGTAGAGAGTGTACATTGTAATTCCTCGTTCATTGATGTCGGTCTGAGGAATTTACAGAGCATTATTGTTCCCATATATGGTCATTATGTTTATATATAGTTTCTAAAATAGAAACAAATGGAGACACGAGTTGGATAAACTGCGTGCAATGAAGCTCTATACGAGGTTGGCGGATTTAGGCAGCTTTACTAAAGTTGCTGACGAGTTAAATGCGTCAAAATCGATGATCAGTAAGGAAATTACGCGCCTTGAACAGGAAGTTGGAGCTCGTTTAATAAACCGCACAACCCGTCGTTTACAGCTGACAGATATAGGTGAGGGTTATTTGGCACGTTGCCGAAAGCTCCTATTGCAGATGGAGGATGCGGATAACTATGTACAAGATATGCAAGGCGCCCCCCGCGGGAAATTGAAGGTGAATGCCCCAATGGCGCTGGGCATTACCGATCTGGGTGAAGCCTTTGCAGATTTTATGGCGGCTTATCCAGATATAGAGATTGATATGCACCTAGGAGATGCGCCGTTAGATTTAGTTGAGCATGGATTTGACTTGGGCTTCAGGGTGGCAAGCAAACAGTTTGATAGCCAGTATATTGGTAAGCCCATTATGAAATTTTCATACAAAGTATGTGTAGGAGCTGACTATCTCAGATCACACGGGCCGGTGGAGAATGTAAGGGATCTGCAAAACAAAAATTGTTTTATCTATAGTTATTTTATGGGCCAAAATGTTTGGCCCCTAGAGGGCGGGGTAGAAATAGGTGGCACTCTAAAAGTTAACAATACTATCTTCATGCTAGAAGTCATAAAGAAGGGGTTAGGTATTGGTTTTGTGCCCGATTTTATCGCCCGTGCAGCCGTTGATGCTGGTGAAGTAGTTGAAATACTGTCGGATGTTCAGAAACCAGAATTAACCTTGTATGCAATGTACCCAAACCGTCAGTTTGTTCCCCCAAAAATCAGTAGGTGTATTGAGTTTTTACAGCGCTGGTTTCGAGACAACTATAAAACCTGAAGCAATGCTATTTTAATAAGCCGGAGCTATCTTTGTGAATGCGAGACACCTAAAACATGAAGATTATAAGCCTGTGCCTTGGAAAAATGGCTTGGGGACCACACTGGAATTAGCGTCAGCCCAGTGTCCAAGGTCAGAGAACTCTGAAGCATTTATGTGGAGAATTTCAATTGCAGATATGGTGCAAAGCAATGAGTTTTCTCTATTTCCGAACACCAGACGTATCTTGACAGTCATGAATGGTGAAGGGTTGGTTTTGAAGGGAGCTGAGACAGGTAATAGCTTCACGTGTTTGCCTTTCTCACCGGTTTCATTTTCAGGTTCTGAGGTTCTATACGGTGAGCTCGTCAACGGGCCGGTACAGAACTTCAATGTTATGGTGAATGGCGATAGTGCCGATGCAGCTGTCCAGATAATCGAAAATACTCTAAATCTAGAACTGTCCGGCGATGTTAATTATTTTTATGTGTTGCCGGCTTCAGTAGCGGCATATTTTTCGTCTCAATCAGGCACTATGTTGGTGCGGGCAGGAGAGAGTTATCTGATCGAGGCTTCTGGTAGCGTTAGTGTTGGATTGCAGGCAGAAGCTAATTTACCGTTTAGAGTGATGCATGTGTGCATAGCTTTCAAGTGATCAGAAGTTTCGTGTTTTCGGAAAATACCGCCATCACTGCAATTTGATTGCGTTTCAGTAAGAAGCTCGGTTTAGTCTATTCCCAAATTGTTAGGGAAGGGACAAACAATGAGAAAAGCTTTAAGTGTGGCGACTGCGCTTGGGTTGTTTTCAGCCCCTGTGTTTGCGGATCATCATATTGATCCACCACAGGAAGTGCAGCGCTTGCATGGTTTTGTTAAGGCGGTATCGGCGGACCGTATTGAAGTGGACATCTCCAAGCTCGCTGGGTTTGGTACACGCCATACATTGTCGGATACTAAGTCAGATACACGCGGCATCGGGGCCGCTCGTCGTTGGATTGAAGCGGAATTTAATCGTATCGCAGAGGGTTGTGTTGCTGACCTGGAAGTATATACGGTTTCTGGCATGGCTCAGGGAAGCCGCATTCCTGAACCTACTGAGATCGTCAATGTGATTGCTGTGCAGCGCGGTATTCTTGACCCAGACAGAGTGGTTATGATGTCTGGCGATATTGATAGCCGTATTTCGGATCCCTTGAATGGTACTGATGATTCACCCGGTGCGAATGACAACGCATCAGGCATGGCTGGCACAATTGAAGCCGCCCGCGTGCTTTGCGGTACCAAGTTTCCGGGCACGATTGTTTATGCTGGTTTATCAGGGGAAGAGCAGGGACTTTATGGCGGTAAGATACTGGCTGACCACGCGAAGGAGCAAGGTTGGCGCGTTATGGGTGTTATCAACAATGATATGATTGGTAACATTGAAGGCATCAATGGCGTCATCAATAACACTACTGCTAGAGTGTTTTCAGAGGGAACGCGGTACGCTGAAACTGAGCAAGAAGCGCGTCAGCGCCGTTATAGCGGTGGGGAGGTGGATAGCCCAAGTCGTAACATAGCACGGCTTATTGACCGTATGGCAGATGAGTATATTCCCAACCTTGATGTCATGATGATTTACCGACTTGATCGTTTTGGGCGTGGTGGTCACCACAGGCCTTTCAATGAGGCAGGTTTTCCTGGTGTGCGTATCATGGAAACCAATGAACATTATAATCGCCAGCATCAGGACCTGCGCACAGAAAACGGTATCAAATACGGGGATACTCTTGACGGTGTGAACTTTGAGTATGCTGCTAAGCTCACAGCGCTGAATGTAGTAACGCTGGCTTCTATGGCGGGTGCGCCGCCATTTCCCGCTGATGTAACCCTGCATGGTGCTGTTCAGCCAAGCACAACTATTAAATGGGATATCCGGGGTGACCAGCGCGAGACAGCAAACCTTAAGGGGTTTCGTATCTACTGGCGATTAACAACCGATGCACAGTGGCGGCGGAGGCATTTTTTGCCTAGAGGTGCACCAGGACAAACGCTCGAGAATGTGGTTATTGATAATTACTCCCTTGGGGTTGCAGCCCCCGCGAATGATGGGCTTCTAAGCCCTGGTGCTTTCACTTGGTCAATGGGGGCGTTTGAAGCAAAATTTTATGAGGGGGG
>JBFOLV010000110.1:0-6747 GCA_040830325.1 Kordiimonas sp.
GAACGGAACGAACAAGAAACTGGCGCCGCGGCTGCATCCGCAGAACAGACTAGTTCCAATGTACAAACCGTAGCCTCAGCAACGGAGGAATTAAGCGCCTCGATTGGTGAAATTAGTAGGCAAGTTGCTGAATCAGCAACCATTTCACAAAGTGCTGTTAACGAAACTGAAAATGCTGCCCAAATTGTGACTGAGCTCAGCTCATCTTCCCAGAAAGTTGGTGAAGTCGTTAAGCTAATTAATGATATTGCGGAGCAAACAAACCTGCTTGCGCTCAATGCCACGATTGAAGCTGCACGAGCAGGAGAAGCAGGCAAAGGGTTCGCCGTGGTTGCTAGCGAGGTGAAAGCGTTAGCCAACCAAACAGCAAATGCAACAAGTGAGATAGCCAACCATGTGAATAATATACAGGCTGTTTCGCAAAATGTTTCTGATGTTGTCAAAACCATTAGGGGTGTAATTGAACAAACCAGCAGCATCTCATCCTCCGTAGCTGCAGCCGTTGAGGAACAAGGCGCTGCAACGGGAGAAATTTCTCGCAACATTCAGGAGGCGAACAAGGGAACTCAAGAAGTATCTTCCCGTATTCGCTCTGTTCAAGAGCTGGCAGAAGACACCAGAAACTCATCTAACTCAGTGCAATCATCTTCAGAAACAGTAGGTGTTCACAGTACAGAACTAAACACCATGATCAGTCATTTCGTGGAAAAAGTGCAACAAGCGCAAACTCAAGCTGCAGAGTAAACTGAAATCACTTCAAAGTTACGGAGCAGGTTAAGTTACCAAGATGAGCTAGCTAATCAGTAACAGTAATAGTCTTCATGTAAAATTAAACAATCATATGCCACAGTGAAGCCAGAACTGAGGTGAAGATGAAGGCGTTACTAGCACTAGGTATGAGCCTAATTATGACAATCTTGTTGGCTCCCCAACAAGTAAACGCAGCATGTGCAAAACCCTTACTCATAGCTTACTCAGACTGGAGCAGAGCAGCGGCTACACCTGCTCTAGAAAACAATAAAGAATACGGACTGGACTTTGAACTCCTTCAAGGAATTCTACAAATGGCGGAATGCCCTTTCGTCCACCGCCCTATACCTTTTAAAAGAATTCAAGAAGCCATCCGACATGGCACTATAGATGGCACCATGGGCTCCTCACTCACAGTCCCTCGGCAGGAGTATGCTTGGTTTACAGAACCATATAGACAAGAAATCATGGCTATGTTTATGCTGAAAGACGAAGTCTTTACCTTTAAGCCCAAGACTGTGGAAGACCTTGCCAAGTCGGGTTACCGAGTTGGATTAGGTATGGGCTCATGGCATGGAGCTAAGTTCGAGAACCTCGTTAGAACTAACGAAGAGTTTAAAGCACGTGTCCTCCTAATTGATGATTTCAATCTGATGTACCAATGGCTACAGCGAGGTCGTGTGGATGTTGCCATAAATGACGTCCACTACGGATACTACGTACTGAAGCGTCACAATCTTCTTGATCAAATTGTCCCTCACCCGTTCCCCATAAACGCTAGCGATATTCATATTATGCTAAGTAAAGCAAGCGTATCCAACGAAGACGCCACCAAAATATCAGAAGCGGTAGGGCGCTTCAGAGATACTCAGGCCTATCATCAAATAATAGAAAAATACGCCCCTAAATAATGATCCGCTACTTACCACTTCTCAGCGTTTTTATCTTCAACTGGCTACTATTCTCACCCGGTTTGAACGCTGCATGCGAGGAACCATTCACCATGGCTTATCCTGGATGGAGCAGAACGAGCATCACGGTTAACGAAGAGCAAAAGTATCGATTAGACAACGAGCTTCTTGAGGGCATAATGGCAACAGCGGGCTGCAATTTCACTCATGTGACCCTACCCTTCAGACGTATTTTAGAGGGAGTGAAACACGGCGTGTTTGATGGCACCGTTTCCGTATCAAAAAGCCCTGAACGGTCTGAATTTGGCTGGTTCAGCATCCCCTATCGACCCGAAATCATAGGGATATTCATGCGAGCAGATGAAATTGACCGGGTTAAGCTCAACACTATGGCAGATTTGCTTACAACCACCGGTAAAATCAATATAGGCTTAGGTACATGGCACGGGAGCATCTTTGAATCATTTATTCGTACCAACTTAAATTTTCAGAAACGCCTGATCTATATAGACGATGCACCAATGATGCATAGATCTCTATATAGAGGCCGTGTCAATATGGTAATCGGAGACATACATTATTCTAGTCACATTCTCAGAACTCTAGGTTTATTAGGCAAAATCAAACCTCACCCCTTCCATATTAGCGAAGAAGATGTGTACCTTATTTTCAGCAAAAAAACAGTTTCACAAAAACAATTAGCGATAATCAACAACGCTATCACACAGTTTCGCGCTACGATCCAATATCGTTCGATCCTACAGAAATATTCAGGTTTGGACTGATTAGTCTCTACCCAGTTAAACAATTCACCGCATAGCCGTTGCGTCATTCATTTGAAACTGCAACAAATACTCCAACTCGTTCATTAGGATGAGAAAAGGGACAAAATTGAGAGGGGACACAATCATGAAGTATCTTATTGTGATTGCTCAACTATTAGTGTGCGCACATGTAACTACTGCCACAATAGCTGAGGATAAAAAGGCGGCAGGCCCAATTGCAGAACCCAAAGTATGGGTTAGCGAACATTCTGGCCAGTTCAAAGGGGAAACGGTCAAATATACCACGACAACTGGTGAGACATATCTCAAGAATGCAGATGGAAAACCCATCGCATCAATTTTCTCAACAGCTTATGTTAAACAAGGCGTGAAAGATCCATCAACGCGGCCAATCGCGTTTTTCTATAACGGTGGTCCTGGCTCCGCTTCTCTATGGCTTCATATGGGAGCTTGGGGACCAAAACGAGTTGCTATCCCAAGTGATGCAAAAGATGATTCAGCACCACCATACCCGTTGATTGATAATGAAGAAGCCCTACTTGACGTTATCGATATGGTTTTCATTGATCCTGTGGGTACAGGTTTCAGTCGTGTAATTGGTGAAGGCAAAAAAGAAGACTTCTACGGCGTAACTGAAGATGCTCGTTCAATTGCACAGTTCATTCGCCTTTGGCTTAGTGAAAATGGTCGCTGGAACTCTCCCAAATATATTGGTGGGGAGAGCTATGGCACCACCCGTTCTGCGGCCATAGTCAATGAGTTAGAAGGCCGTTTCAATGATGTTGCCCTAAATGGTATTATTCTTGTTTCAACTATCTTGGATTTTTCCGCACGAGATACCACGCAAGGCAATGAAATGGGTTATATTCTCGCCTTACCTACAATGGCGGCAACAGCACGATATCACGGCAAAGCGGGCCAAGGTACAACAGTGGAAGATTTTGTTGACGCCGCTCGCAATTTTGCCCGTACCGACTATGCTTTAGCACTCCTTAAGGGCAATTCTCTTGGTGACCAAGAGCGCAACAGTGTTCGTGCACGCCTTGCTCACTTTACTGGCCTAAAAGAATCTTACCTTGATCGGGCTGATCTACGTGTAACACCAGGCCGTTTCTACAAAGAACTGCTACGCGATGAAGGCAAAACCGTTGGCCGCCTAGATAGTCGCTATACTGGTACTGATTATGACAGCGCAGGCGATAGTGTTGATAACGATCCTTCTTTCTACGGGATTGATGCAAGCTATACCGCAGCAATCAACAGCTACTTGCGCGAAGACCTGGGTGTAGATTTTGAACGCCAATACAGTGTGATTGGGGGATTAGGTGGTTCTTGGAACTGGAAATTAAGTGAACGCGGCCGCAATGCTTACTTAAATGTTGCCCCCTATCTTGGCCGGGCCCTAAGAGAGAATAGTGGCCTCCGCATTTTTAATGCTGCCGGTTACTACGACTTTGCGACACCACTTTACGGCGCTGAGTATTCATTAACGCGTACGGGGTTTGATCCCAGCAGAATCGATTTCAAATATTATGAGGCCGGACACATGATGTATGTGCGTGAGGCAGACCTGATTAAGTTGAATGACGACATCAGAGAATTCATCAAAAACCGCTAAAACATCAAACACTTATTAGATCAATGCGGCAGCGACAAAACGCTGCCGCATTTTTATTATCAAAAACACTTGCATTTATCTTGTACCCCTTGTACCCCTTAATCACACGGTACATATGGAACAAGGTTATGAAAATCCAAGTTGATATAGAAAGTCCCGACCCATTATTTGCTCAATTGGTTGAGCAAATAAAAACTGCTGTACAGCAAGAGGCTTTACAGGCTGGAGACGCGCTGCCTTCAATCAGACAACTCGCCAACGATCTAGACTTAAACAATAAAACTGTAGCAAAGGCATATAGAATGCTCGAGCGCGACAGCGTGATTCAAACAAAAGGCTATAGAGGCACATTTGTGCACCCCGACGCTAAGGCGAATAGCAAGATAGACCTGAAAGCGTGGGTCTCAACAAAACTTAGCGAAACCATTGAAACCTTCAGAAAAGCAGGAGTTACAGACTCAGAAATTCGAATTGCTTTTGCTGACGTCCTTAACAATCGCCCTGTAGGAGGAAATTGATATGCCCTTACTACTTCTTTCTATCTTAATTCTCAGCCCCGCCCTGCTTCTGTGGGTTTTAATCAAATCAAGTAATAAGGGAGAGTAAAATGCCCGATACTTTTTCAATGACAGCGATCCTTACTCTTTTCTATGTTGTATTCCTGAGCCAGATATTCTTGCTAAGTATATATTACCCTGGGAAAATTCGTCGTAGAGTTACTTATATACTCGAACAATTCCCTGTATCAGAATACCCAAAGCTTTATCCAAGCAACTATGACCAGCGTAAGGCAAACACCGGTAGCAATAAGCTACGCGTTTTTATGGGGATTAATTACACCATTGCTCTCGTAGGGCTTCTTGTTTTAGCGATGATGATGAAATCAGGATACCGTCCAGCTCCCGAAGGCGGTGATGAAATTTTCGTTATGCTCTACTTCTTTCTACAGAGCTTCCCTTTGTTCTATGCGGAACTAAAGGAATATAAATATCACAAGGCTATACGGGAAAACTATACCGCTAAAACACGAACAGCGGAGTTAAAACCCCGAAGACTGTTCGATTTTGTGTCACCAATCGGACTTGGCGCAGCGGTTATTCTCTTCACAACAATGATGATACTTTACATCTCAAGCAGAGACTTTTCCGTTCAACCAAATATTGAAATATATGCCACAATAATTGGAATGACCGGCGCTCAAGTGATGTTTGCGGCCATTGTTGCAAGTCATTTGTATGGCAAGAAAATCAACCCTTATATGTCCTATGAAGACCAGCTCACACAAATAAAAGTCGTCGCAAATATAATGCTTTTCGCAAGTATTGGCGCCAGTGTTTTTATGACTGTCACGCACCTGGTAGATGAGTACAGTCTCGAGGTTATCGATCCTGTACTATCAAGTGTCTACTTCCAATTTTGTGTCGTTTTCGGCGTAGGCTTCGCCTTCAGGACACTCCGAATTGAGAAGCTTAATCTAGAAGGCTTCAGAGAAACCAACTCCGCATCTTAATCCCAAAATCTCTACCCACTCCAACAAACTAGGCAGGCCAACAAGCCTGCCTTTTTTTAGTTTCTTACCGCAAAGCATGAATTAAAACTCTATTTCAACAAATGCAGCACACTTAACCCTTTGTACTTTCTAAACCTATCGGTTACTGAAACATTCTACGAAATTATATAAAGTATACTATTGGGGGCTTATGTGGTTGATTTCACTGTTACTCTTACAAACACTGAAGAAAGTGGCTTGTCATCTGAACAGCTTGACCTTCTTGAACGATCAGCACTAGTAGCTGCAAACCTTTGGGGACAATATATTGACGCTCCAAAGGTGACTCTTGATTTTGAATTCAACCTTGGCTGGACAGATACAGAAAGAGCAAGTGGTCGAGCTTTTGAATTTATGTTCCTTGAGACAAACGCAAATAATCAGCATATTTTTAACCTCAACACTACAACCAAACTAAATGGTGAAGCAGACTTTACTGGAAACAATGCTGACTTTTGGATAGCCCTCAACCCCATTTCACTGTCTCAGGTATATGCTATTGATAGCGAGCCAGAAACGAGAACAGGCGAAATCCCTCTAGGAAGAACTGATATCACTAGTATCCTGCTACACGAAATCGGACATGCTTTAGGTTTCGACGGTATGCACATAAATGAATCTATTGAAACAGTTTTTACCAAGGAAAACCTTACTCAATTCGAGTCACTTCTGGAGCAAAAGGCAGATGGTATTTATTTCACCGGACAGGCGGCCCAAAAGCTCGCAGGACGACCAATTGAGTTGGCTATTGAACCAGACAATAGTCACGGTTCGCACTTAGGCAATTTACCAGTTCAATTTTCAAACCAAACTCCAGCCCCAGGCTTCGGGTCTGACTTAGGTGCAATGGTGATGCATGGGCTTTTCATGGTTTTTAATGTCAGGTACCACGTTACCGCGTTAGATATTGCTATTCTAGAGGACTTAGGCGTTCCTATTCGTAAGCCATCTCAAAGCGATGACCGTTTATTTGGTTTCGAATCCCCTGATCCAGGCTTAGAATTAGAATACAAGACACCCAATGCCGACTTCCTAAATGGCAATGATGAGATCGCAGCCAAAGAAGGCAACGATGTAGTTCAAGGTTTATCTGGTCAGGATACTCTAAAAGGTGAAGCTGGAGACGATACTCTA
>JBFOLV010000111.1:0-2846 GCA_040830325.1 Kordiimonas sp.
ACTTCGAGTGGCAGTTCTTCGGCCATTAATAGTTTAAGCCAATCAAGTAATTCACTTGTGGAGGGTTTTTTCTTGAGGCCTGGGACATCTCTTATATCGAAGAAAATGCTTAATGCTTCTTTGACAAGTTGATTTTGAATGTCTGGGTAGTGAACATTGATAATTTCTTTCATTGTCTCTGCCTCGGGAAACTTGATGAAATGAAAGAAACAGCGGCGGAGAAAGGCGTCAGGAAGCTCCTTCTCATTGTTTGATGTTATGATGATAATTGGCCTGTTTTTCGCTTTTATCGTTTCACCAGTTTCATAGACGTGGAATTCCATACGGTCTAATTCCAAAAGCAGGTCATTTGGGAACTCGATGTCAGCTTTGTCAATCTCATCAATTAACAGCACGGGGGTCTTCTCGCTTTCAAAAGCGTCCCACAACTTACCGCGCTTAATGTAATTCTTGATGTCTTTAACTTTTTCGTCGCCGAGTTGACTGTCTCTTAGGCGAGATACAGCGTCATACTCATAGAGCCCTTGTTGGGCCTTGGTCGTAGATTTGATATGCCACTCAATAAGTTCCAATCCGAACGACTCTGCAACTTGCTGTGCGAGTACTGTTTTTCCGGTTCCAGGCTCACCCTTAATGAGAAGGGGGCGACGAAGTGTAGCCGCAGCGTTTACTGCTACTTTGAGATCTTCTGTCGCGACATACTGGTCTGTGCCCGTAAATTTCATGAGCGGCGTCTCCTGCATAGAAATGATAGTTTCTAGGACGTTACATAGAGCATGGACTGTGTATGTCCAATAAGTATCAGGAGGTTTTTTATGTGGCAGAAGGCTATATAAAAACGCATAAAAACCCGTACCGTGACTTGCTCAGCAAATCCAGTAAAGGTGCATAAGTGTTTTGTGCGTTGAATAGACGCTTAATAGCAGTATTACTGCGGTTTAAGCGTCATCATCAACAACGAGGCCTTCAAGGCTTCTGTACTGCGAAATGAGTTCTAAGATTGTTTCAGGAGGAAACTGTTTAATTACTTCACCAGATTCCTTGTCGACACTCTTATAGACAAAACGACCTGTTTCATCGTCCTTATCAATACGCAGTTCTGTTTCGGGGCCTTCTTGTGGCACAAATTCCTGTATCGTTTCGGCTGCCTTAACTAGTGGGTCTTCTCCGCGCACCAAGCTCTCAGTCTCTCTCGGGCTGATCGCTACGGCGGTTGCGGCTCCGCCACTGGCTGCAATGCTGCCAGCGCCATTCGATTCAGGGGCGCGCACATTAGCGGGTTTGAGGTTAATCACCTCGCCTCCACTTTTTATGTTGCTTACTTCCGTCATCTTTCAACTCCAAGCATGTTTTGCTTGCTCATATCCATCATAATTTACCGATGTCTAATCCAGAATAGGGTGGAAGCCGGAAGACCGGCTTCCACCAAAGCTATTATCGGAATAGACCAAGTACTGTCGACGGTGCCTGATTGGCGATCGAGAGTGCTTGCAAGCCAAGTTGCTGTTTCACCTGCAATGCTTGCAAGTTAGCAGACTCTTTGGCGAGATCAGCGTCTACAAGGTTACCGATACCTACTTCGATGGAATCGGAGAGTTTGTTCACAAATTCACCTTGTAGTTCTAGGCGTTTAGCACCAGAACCAAGAGCTGAAAGCGCAGTGTTAACATTGGCAATTGAAGATTCAATGTTTTCTACAGCAGAAGAAGCGAGAGGCTGAGAGCCAATCGACTGTGTGGCTGTAAGAGTTACATTATTTCCTGCTAATGAAAGGTCTTGCGCAGCAATGTTGATGCTGTTTGTACCATCGTCGTTTGTGATTGCGGAAATTGAATCGCCGCTATTTTTCACTGCGTTAGTACCGTTGAACTCAGCATTGCTAACGATGGAGCCAATTTGGTCACGAAGTTGTTTAAAGTCATTGTTGATAGAAGCGCGGCTAGTAGTGTCTAGGCTGGAATCTTTCGCAGCAACTGCTTTCTCCTTAAGTTCAACAAGGAGATCTGACACTGCTTCACCGGCAGCAATTGCAACATCAATTGTTGATGATGCTCTATCCAAAGATGATTTTACAGCATTTAGGCCAGCGACATCACCGCGAAGTGTTTGTGCAATTGCAAATGTTGCAGCATCATCTTTTGCAGATGATACTTTTTCACCTGTGTTAATACGACTTTGTATTGTTTGAAGGTTAGAACTAGTCTGATTCAAATTTTGCAGGGCTGCAAACGCACCTGCATTAGTGTTTACCGAAAAAGCCATTTTAATTCTCCTTTTTGGAGCTTTTTATCGGGCATTTTGCCCACAGGACATTTTGTCCCGATCAGACACCTGCAAAAGTCGTGCCGAAAGTCTTGTTGAGTTTTATTCTGATTAGTGTGTTGTTTTTATTGAATAAATTGTAGTTTTAGGGCGGTCTGTGGTGTCGGCGACTGCTCGGCATTTATTGCCGACTTGGGTTTCGTGTGGTAATAAATGCCTAGGAGGTAGGGAAAAAATGCCGGGCAAGTGTTTGCCCGGCATTTGTTTTTGTGACCTAGTTGAACAGACTGAGGACGGATTGAGGTGCCTGGTTGGCTATGGATAGTGCCTGTAAACCTAATTGCTGTTTTACCTGCAATGCTTGTAGGTCCGCAGATGCTCTGGCCATATCAGCATCTACAAGATTGCCGATGCCGACCTCAATGGTGTCTCTTAGTTGCGATATGAAAGATTTTTGCAAGTCAAGTCGGGTCGCTCTTGCACCAAGTGCAGAAAGTGATGTGTTGACATTTTGAATAGAGCTTTCGATGTTTATCACAGCTGAAGAAGCGAGGGGTTGTGAGCCGATTGACTGTGCTGTGCCA
>JBFOLV010000112.1:0-3440 GCA_040830325.1 Kordiimonas sp.
GCTTACCGTCTCGGTCAGTACCTCGCATGCACATATAGAAGGCACTGACGTCTGAGCCAAACCAGTCAAATAGCTTATAGACCTTCAACAGGCTTGCAGACCATCGGGCTAAGTTTTTGAATAGACCTGCTCTAACAAACCACGTTAGTCCCCAAAATCCGAGGTGTAGAAATGAAAGCTCTATTCCCGCATAAAACCGATGGGTTTTGAGAGTTGGATAACGTTCAGGGAATAGCGCTAAATCCGGCACATCACAGTTGGCCAATAAACGCCTTCCCACCTTCCAGAATTTTCGAGAGTTTAGGGACTGCCAACCATAAACCTTTTGCATCTTCCCTTCTTGTAGGGTGGTAAAAGGTTTGCCTGCGTACGACAATATAGCTTCTGTCGTAGCCAGTCCTCTATTGATATGCTGAGCTGTGGTGATCCCGTAATCTACAGATTGAAGTTCTTTAAAATAACTTTGATAGACATCAAGTATACAAGAGGACAGTCCGGGTACAGAACTCGCCCCGCTGATCACTGAAACATTCTGATCTTTTGCTTCTGAATCCAGACTATAAATGCTTTCTACGAAAGCTCTAGCGTCGGCTAGGTCAATATAATGGCAAGCCTGACTGATACAGGCTTTGGCAACAAAATGATCCTGCGCCTGATAAGGCCCCGACGTGTGAATTGTAAGATACGGCTTGATATGCTTTAGGCTAGCCTCAATCTCTGTATGTACATCAAATGTCGCAACTTCAGGAGTGTGAACTGCTTCAAGAGTTGTAACAAAAGCGGTTGCCTTGTCCTTACTTCGCCCCGCAATAATCAGTTGAATATCAGGGTGTTTTGCTAAGGCCCGGGCAATATAGCTACCGAAGTTGCCATACCCTCCAATAATCAAAACCCGTTTGGGCATACTACTTCACCATCTCAAATTCGCCGCGATACTCGTATATTTTCCCAAATAACCAATGTCTTATTTCAACAAACATTTTGAACCTAGTGTCATCTATCACCTGTTCTTCAGCATGCACATGGCCGAACAGCCAATTAAGAGGCATAGGAATGCTTCTGCCCAATATACAAATTGCATAACCTTGATGTAAGAGAACTACTCGCTCACCATTCCACGAAAAAGAAACGCGCCAACCAAGGCCAAATTTCATCTGTTCAACGATTTCAGAACCACCCTGCGGCACCATACGTGAATGGAAAATATATGGTTTTTCACCAGGGAAATGGAAACTACGATTAAAATGGAGTGCAGGCCCTGCTGGCTCACTTTCAAATTCAACTGTTACAGGAACATCTTTGGCGTTAACCGCTGGAATACCGCCAAGCAATTTCAGCAAAGGTGCTACTACCTTTAAGACAGGTGCAGTCTCGACACACATTAACCCTTCAGCAGTGTTGGTTTCACTTGTATTGGGTCGGTTGGCATAGTGCTTATGCATCACGGTCGGCAACGTATCCCAGCTGTCACCAAAGACTGGTTTGAAGATAGGGTCATTTATCGCTCGCAAATTGTGGATCTGGTCTTTACCGCGAATGAAAAGCAACCCATTCCTCGTACCGCGCATCAATGGATATAATAGTCGTGACAGCATTGGCGAACGGAACATCAACCTGTTAAAACGATTGAAAAATCCCTTCTTGCCCCCATAAGTCGCCATAAACTGTAAAGCTCGATTACCATGATGAAAATCACCTTGGTGGTATATCACCATGCTGTCATCTAGGTTAAGTCGTCGCTCATTCACTTCACCAATCAGTGGATGCACATTTTTATCACGGGCATCAATGAGGGTCAGAGGGCCAAGTGCAGCCTTAATGCGTGTGGCTTCAGCGGCCATTTTGCAGATTGGGCAATCGCCATCATAAATGAAATATACCCCTTCAAGAACAGTCTGCTGTGTCATACCGGTCTGGTTACCATCATATAAAACACCACTATAAGACCAAGGAACGCGGGCCAACCAAGCAAGAACCAAAGCCTGAATAACTTATTATAGCGATTTGGTAGTGGCTTATCCTCAACTGCGGCACTTTGCAGCATCTTTTTCAGCTGAATTTGTATCCAAACAACGGGCAACCAACACAGCCCTGCAAGCACATACAAACCATATGTGATAACCAACCATGTTTCATTCCACTCATAGGCACTCTGCGAGACTAACCAGAAACCGGTTATCGGTTGAATGATTACTGCCGGAAACGTGAATATGTAATCTGCGAGCACCGTGTTTCGTGCAGCGTAGAGCTTTTCATGTATGTCATCGGTAAAATGTGAGCGGAACATGAAGAAAGCAATACCAATCCCGGTGCCAAATAGAATGGTAGATCCGATAACGTGTAATGTTTTAACTAAGGAATAAGTATCCATCCCCCCCAACCTTCTCGCTAAATTAGCTAGGTGTAAAAAAGGCAGCGTTTCAAGCTGCCTTTTTTAATCTTATCAGTCGAATACTTATGTATCCAAGAAACTGCGTAGCTGGCGCGACCGACTTGGGTGCTTCAACTTACGAAGTGCTTTCGCCTCAATCTGACGGATACGCTCACGCGTTACAGAGAACTGCTGACCAACTTCTTCAAGTGTGTGATCAGTATTCATTCCGATACCGAAACGCATACGAAGAACCCGCTCTTCACGCGGCGTTAGGCTTGCCAGCACTCGTGTAGTTGTTTCCCGGAGGTTAGACTGGATCGCCGCATCAACAGGCAGGATCGCATTCTTATCTTCAATGAAGTCACCAAGGTGGCTATCTTCCTCATCACCAATCGGTGTCTCAAGAGAGATTGGTTCTTTCGCGATTTTCATAACCTTACGCACTTTTTCCAGTGGCATAGATAGACGTTCAGCGAGCTCCTCTGGTGTCGCTTCACGGCCAATTTCATGCAGCATCTGGCGACCCGTACGAACAAGTTTGTTGATCGTCTCAATCATATGCACTGGAATACGGATCGTACGTGCTTGGTCAGCAATAGAGCGTGTAATCGCCTGTCTGATCCACCATGTCGCGTAAGTCGAGAATTTGTAACCACGGCGATACTCAAACTTATCAACCGCTTTCATAAGGCCAATGTTACCTTCCTGAATAAGGTCAAGGAACTGAAGGCCACGGTTGGTGTATTTCTTCGCGATCGAAATCACGAGGCGCAGGTTTGCTTCCACCATTTCTTTCTTGGCAATACGGGCTTCTTTCTCACCCTTTTGCACTGTGCGCACAATCTTGCGGAACTCGTCCACATGCAAACCTGTGCGGTTCACAACTTCTGCAACTTGCTCGCGGATATTTTTAATTGCATGGCCATCAGCTTCAACAAATGCAGCCCAGCCTTTGCTTTTCAGCGTTGCAACGCGCTCAATCCAACCTTCCTGAAGTTCGTTACCTTGATACTCTGCAAGGAAAGATACGCGGCTCACTTTGTGTGATTACGCCAACCGCAACAAA
>JBFOLV010000113.1:0-5451 GCA_040830325.1 Kordiimonas sp.
GGATCTTTGATAAGTTCAAGAACCTGTCGGTCCAATTCAGTATCCGCACCTACCATCTCAAGCTCAATTTTCTTATCAAGCTCAACAGTCAAATCACGAACAATCCGAGGAAGTTTCGCCCATGCGTTGCCAATTGGCTGCATCCGTGTCTTCATCACATTTTCTTGCAACTCAGTCGTACATTGACTGAGACGCTGCAACGGAACACCCAATTCAGAATTTTCAATATTGCGCGTAATCTGCAACAGCTGGTTACGCGTCAACACCAACTCAGAGACCATATTCATCAAGTCTTCGAGCAAGTCCACGCTTACGCGGATAGATTGGGTCGTACGTTTCGGCTCATTAGCAGCTGGACCAGCAGCAGCCTGTGCACCAGGCTTACTCTGACCTTTCTTATTCGGAGCCGCCTGCGCAACAACCTTAGACGCAGTAATAACAGCTTCTCGGACCAGCTCGAAGGTCATAACAGCTTCGTCAACAACGTCGCTGTCCACCTGGCATTCCACCATCACTGATTTTACTTCAGCAAGTAACTTATCGAACTGAGTTTCGCCAAAACCTGTTACAGAAACAAGCTGTCGCCCCACATTATCCGCAGCATCCAGATCGTCTTTAAAGAGAGCGAGCATCAAGCCCATCATGCGACCTTTGCGCTGATCAACCGATGTTCCATCAAAGAATTTGGCTAAATCGGCATGAGTTCCAAGACGCTGAGCAAGCAAATGTGCTGCAACAGCAATCGTATCTTCCCCGCCAACACGTTCAAAGAGGGGCTTACCCGGGTCGGAGGCCGGTGCAGCGGCAGCTGGTTCTTCAGTTTCATCGCCGCCAACCTCAGGCCCTGGTGTCGAATTAAATACAGCCTCTAGTTCTTCAAGGGAAACCTCACCCTCTTTAAGAGTACGACCTAAGCCGGGGTCAACAATTTCACCATCAACTGTGTCAGGCTCTGCTTCAGGGGCTGCAGCGCCTGGTGCGCCCTCACCAGCAGCAATTGCATCAAGGCGACTGATCAAATCAGAATCATCGCCTTCTGGTTCTTCTTCTGTCGCCTCAAGCCCCGCAAGAATTTCTTTAATACGGTCAAGACTTTCAAGAATAACCGTTACGGCATGCTCTGAAACTTCAAGTTCACCGTCCCGGAACTTCCCAAGCACGTTCTCAGAAGCATGCGCCACAGATTCAAGTCTGGGTAACCCAAGGAAACCACAAGTCCCTTTAATGGTGTGTACAAGGCGGAAAATATTATCCAGCACTTCTTTGTTGTTAGGGTCTTGCTCTAATTTTACGAGCTCCACGTCAACAACATCAATGCTTTCGCCTGTTTCAGTCAAAAATTCGTTTAATAGGTCGTCCATATTTACCGTCCCAGCATGGTAGGGTTTGAGCCATAATAATATAGAGGCTCAGTCTAGATACTATCACATATTGCACATTGGCTAAAAAGAGTTAAGAACATGTAAAACATATACATTTCTTATGGAATTAATTACCCGCATTTACAGAAACTCTCATCGTTAGTTTTTCATCTGTCTGATCTAGCGCCAAAGTACCACCCAGTTCCTCTACTACAACCGCGGCTAGATAAGCCGGAGCAGTTCTTGGTTCCAGGTCTTCATCATCAACTTTACCTAACAGACAATCCTTAAGCGTATCTTGCAAGATGATCCTCTCGCCGCTCGCTTCAACGCTCAAATTAATGTTGTCACCTTCTTGGTCTAGCGCAACAACCAACACACCACCTCGGATCAATGATTCCGAAGCAACAAGAACCAAATTTAGCAGCATTTTCACCAGGTGTTTAGAAACGCTGGATACCCCAACATGCCATTCCAGCGTAACACGACTACCCGCCAACAGAGCTTCAATAGCCTTTTGCGCTTCACGCGTATCCAGTTGTGCAGAAAAACCACCGGCTGCGCCGAAAGCTAACCTAAAAAATTGCAGTTTATTTGCTGTTTGCTGTGTAGATTTGGTAATGAGGTCTATAACAGCTTCCCGCATGGAGGCGTCATTTTCCTCCTCCAAAATTTCAAGGCCGTTATTGATCGCCCCAACAGGGCTAACAAGATCATGACAAAGCCTCGAACACAAAAGAGCCGCAAAGTCCAATTTGGACATAAATAGTCTCCCGATTTACCCCATGAGCCGATAAAAGGAATTATATCAAACCCAAACCCCCAGCTATTTACTGGAGTTTTCCCAATGACAGCCCGCCCAATTCGCCCTATAAAGCTGTTCGCCCGACCATCAATAATTTTGAACGTATCGGACACAGGCTGCGGTGCCAAGACACTAAACACATATATTGTTAATTTATTGGAAACCTTATGACGCTCAATTTGGACAAACTTGTTACACCACTTCTGGAAGCAACTCTTGCAGCAGGCGATGTTGTAATGGAAGTGTACAATAGCGACTTTGAGGTTTACGGAAAAGCTGACCAATCCCCAGTGACTGAGGCTGATCGCCGCGGTGAAGAGATAATAACCAAGGCACTATTGGAAGCTGCTCCAGGCATTCCAGTTGTAGGTGAAGAGGCAAAATCTGAAGGCAAATGTCCAGATATCTCTGGCGGGACCTTCTGGCTTGTCGACCCCCTTGATGGGACTAAAGAATTCATAAAAAAAGGCAATGATTTCACTGTTAACATTGGCCTTATCAAGGATGGTAATCCAGTTATGGGGTTTGTCCTAGCGCCAGTACTTAAGAAAATGTATTGGGGCATCACAGGTAAAGGGGCTTGGATCGCTGACGTGGAAAAAGGTGAATTGTTAAACAAACAGGAGATCAGTACTCGGAAAGCTAACCCTGATGCATTAACAATTGTCGCCAGCAAATCCCATCGTTCTACTGAACTAGAGGCCTATCTCAAACATTTCCCTAGCGCAAAAAATGTTTCTATTGGCTCCAGTCTTAAGCTTTGCTTGCTCGCGACTGGTGAAGCAGACCTATACCCCCGCCTGGGCCCAACCTGTGAATGGGATACAGCTGCCGCACACGCCGTATTACTTGCAGCTGGCGGGACCGTAGAAACACCTGATGGTTCAGCACTGACCTATGCCAAGGACCTAAAAACCTTCCTAAATCCTTGGTTTCTATGCAAAGCAGATCAATCATTCAATGTACCTTCCCTTAGTACAGTTTAATATTTTCTAGCCAACACTAGCCTCCCTCATATAGTCTCTCCTTAGTGGCCAAGGGGAGACAAGATAATGACATTACTTGCAGCTGGTTTAGCTCTATTTTTCCTACTACACATGATCCCATTCTGGGGGCAAAAGCTGCGCACAGGTACCATCGCAAAACTTGGGAAAGGCCCTTACTCAGGCCTTTTTGCACTAATATCATTAGGAAGTTTTGTTCTAATTGTGCTCGGTTGGCAGGCCTCAGAGGTTGAACTTCTCTATAGCCCACCGGAATGGGGACGCCATGCTACCCCTCTATTCGCTCTGATTGGCATTGTTCTTTTCATAGCAAGTAATGCCCCAACAAACATTCGCAGGCTACTACGTCACCCTCAGTTAACTGGCGTTGCGCTCTGGGCTATTGGGCACCTATTCTCAAACGGTGAAACCCGCTCAGTCCTCCTATTTAGCGGCATGGTCATATTTTCAATCACCGCAATCATAGCCAGCAACAATAGGGACGGCGAATGGATAAAACGTGATCCAGTACCAAAATCACGTGACGTAGTCACCGTTGCTATTGGATTAAGCGTTTTTAGTGCGCTTTATTACTTCCATGAGTATTTCACCGGCATCCCTGTACTTCCATAGAGTTATATAAAGCCAGCTTCCTTCAGAACTTTCTCCCGTCTCTGAGAGATCGGAACTTCAATATCATTTGTTAGAATGATGCTCTTTTTGCGTGGTGCTCTGACAATTTCTTTTATCGCAGCCTTAGCAACCCACCATGACCGATGAACTTGCATTCCATCGTAATCTTCAAGCTCTGCTACAGCGTCCGACATACGCATCAAAATCAATGTGTTACCTAAACTGGTATAAACCCGAAGGTAGTGATCCTCCATCGACAAGCAAAGCAACTCCGAACCTAAATCGTTAGGCACCCTCTTAAGAAACCGGCTTTCCGCTATAGGCTTCGTTGGTATTTTTTTCTGCCGTGCAAGCTTCTCTGCAATCAAACTAATTGGGCCTACCAGTAAAATTGTTATGAACCAAACCCGGGCGTAAAAACCAAAGTAGCCGATCACCCCATAATTTAGACTGGCTAGTGACTGTTGAATAAACTCGTTCGTAAATCCTCCCGGATTCACAAATAAACCCTTCAATATCAGTTCCCAACTCGCAACCCATACCAAAGTCGGTACCGACAATATCGCTGTGTAAGCGAAGAAAGCAAAAATGGCACTGACCTGTCGCTCCAGCATGGGTGGAAAAACCCAGCGAGCAACTATCCCCGAAACAACAGAGGCAAACATGATGTTGCCAACCCAGTAAATAAAACGACCGACCAATGCATTTATGCTATCTGTATTATAGGGAGCAATCACTCCTAGGATAACGCCCGCGCAAAACATCATAATCGTTTTTTGGCGCACTAACGCCTTATCGCGAGAACCCCAAAAGTTTTGTAATTCGTATATCGTCACAAAGCATCCACTATTTGGTTTAGCAACAGCAAATACAATATCTATGGCTTCTCCATCAAGTACTTCAGGCCTTTTTGCCACCCGCACTCACGAACCGTGAACGTGTTCCACCACCCTCAGCGCTGCATTCACGTATAGAACCCCACCTTCCACGCAAACAGGTTTGCCCACCTGCTCACTATACTCAATCCTTACCCGACCAAACGCCCCTGAGGCACGACAACGAGGAACAAAGCAATGCAAACCACCCCCAAGTATCCAACTAAACTCAAACTCAAACTCAAACTCCCATTCAAAACAGTTTCGGCTATCCTTTTGATAGTCATAACAGTCTTTACATTGACAATCGGTGTCGTCACATCCGTCTACGCTGATACTTTAGCTGATAAGAAAGTTGCCGACTTTTCCTTAAAGATATCAGGCATAAAAAAGCTCACAGGAACTGTGCGCATTGCAATCTTCAACAGCAAAGAGAACTGGTTAAAGAAACCCATCTACACGTCCATACTCAATGCCCAAAATGATGCCATTAGTTACACCAACACGGACATGCCCCACGGTGAATATGCCATCGCAGTTTACCATGACGTCAATGGCAACGAGGAAATGGATAGAAACTTTATCGGATTACCCAAAGAACCTTATGGCTTCTCCAACAATGCCAGGGGAAGCTTTGGCCCCGCCAAATGGAAAAAAGCCAAGTTGCAGGTCGACAGCTCAAAACAGCTACACCAAATCAAACTCAAGTAGTCTAACAGCGAGTAATCAACATGCGCACTAAGAAGTTCTCGTGGTTCTTAATGACCCTATTTGCTGCACTATTTGCACTAGTA
>JBFOLV010000114.1:0-2014 GCA_040830325.1 Kordiimonas sp.
CAAATACGTCACCAAAATGGGTGTTTGCAAACAACATGAAAGCAACCAAAGATGCGAGGCCTAGCAGATAGCTGAAAACCGCATATGTTCTTTGAAGGAGCTGCGTAATCATGTCGTGGTCCCTGTTAGTAGTCCTTTAGGGCGTCTTTCAGCCAGCCTGATGACTGTATTTTCTTAAAGTTACTTTTTAGAAGGTTTCGGAAAGGCGCGGTTTTCTCGTTTTTGAAACAAACTATTCCGTCATTAAGTGAATCAAGCCGGATGGTTGCCTTTTTCATCAAACCAGAAACACCGAGTTTTTTGGATAAAAAGTCGAGATCAAAGTCATATCCAATCAGTCCGGTAATACGCCGGATCGCAAGCAGGTTGAGCATCTGTGGCTGACTTTGCAGGGCGAACTTTTCTTGAATGCCGAGGTCATGAATGAGATCGACTAAGTTGATATCTGAAGCAAGTACTAGTTTTTTGACTTCTTCGATGGTTGTAATATCTGGTGCATCGTGAGGGATGTATAGAACAACATATAGAGTGTTCACGGGACCAATAAATTCAAATTCTTCTGCTTTAACGCCGTGTTCTTCCCATCTGCCTAAATGATCGGTTGCGATATAGTCACAGTCAGCAGACCTAGAAATCATCACCCGGTCGTATCTCGCAGATGGATAAAAGGAAACATTGAGCTCCCCTGTATACCCCTCTGTTAGCTTATCGAATATTTTATTGTAGACACCAGTGCCATTTCGCTCGTAGGCGAATGGAATTTCCATGCTTGCTATTTCCATATTCGGCGCTTTGTCGGTTGCCAATAATCCTGCCGTATAAAGACCAGCCGAAAATAAAGTGGCCGCAAGATAACGGGCGATAAGCCTTAGTGATGAAAGCATAAATTGGTCTCTTGTTAGGCGGTGGCGCAGGCTCAATCCCCAACGCAGGTTACTCAGATGCGGTTAATTATTGGTAACGTGAAATAAAAGATTTCATCTTTTATGAAAAAAATCAAATCAACGCCTTGAATGAGTCCTCAGATAGTCATACATAGGTGCGCATGTTAGCACTCTGTTGGTAGAGTGCTAACAATGGAAATTTATCTGGTTTATCAATTAGGAGACAAACCATGGCTCTTCGTCCGCTCCACGACCGCGTATTGGTCAAGCGTCTTGAAAGCGAAGCTAAAACTGCTGGCGGAATTATTCTTCCAGACACTGCACAAGAAAAACCATCTGAAGGTGAAGTAGTTGCTGTTGGCAATGGCGCCAAAACTGACAATGGTGATGTTGTTGCACTTGACGTAAAAGCTGGCGACAAAATTCTTTTCGGCAAATGGTCAGGCACTGAAGTCAAAGTTGACGGTGTTGATCTATTGATCATGCAAGAAAAAGACATCATGGGCATCATCGAGTAATCACTCGAACTCCCTTTCGTCATTTCAGAACTAACTTATTATATTTAGGAGGCCATCATGGCTGCTAAAGACATTAAGCTTCAAGAAGAAGCACGCAGCAAGATTGTTGCAGGCGTAGACAAACTAGCAAACGCTGTAAAAGTAACGCTCGGCCCTAAGGGCCGTAACGTAGTGCTCGACAAATCATTTGGCGCACCACGCATTACTAAAGACGGTGTATCTGTAGCGAAAGAAATCGAACTTTCTGATAAGTTTGAAAACATGGGCGCTCAGATGGTTAAAGAAGTAGCGTCACGCACAAACGACGTTGCTGGTGACGGTACAACAACTGCACCTGTTCTTGCTCAAGCAATCGTACGCGAAGGCATGAAGTCTGTTGCTGCTGGCATGAACCCAATGGACCTTAAGCGCGGTATTGACCTTGCTACAACTGCTGTTGTTGCTGATCTTAAAGGCCGTACTAAAACTGTAACGACTTCTGAGGAAATCGAACAGGTTGGTACGATCTCAGCTAACGGTGAAGCGCAAGTTGGTAAAGACATCGCCGCAGCGATGGAAAAAGTTGGCAAAGAAGGCGTTATCACTGTTGAGGAAGCTAAAGGCCTCGAGAGC
>JBFOLV010000115.1:0-5613 GCA_040830325.1 Kordiimonas sp.
AACAGAAGCGGAGTGGGAATATATGGCCCGTGCCGGAACCACAACTGACTATACAACCGGGAATACAATCACTCCAGAGCACGCCAATTACAACGGCGACCCTCACGGTGTCCAAAAAGATGAAAACTTAAACCGCAATAAAACGATGCCAGTTGGCAGTTTCCCCCCGAATAAATTTGGAATTTTCGACGTTGAGGGCAATGTCAGAGAATACACTCAAGACTGTTGGCATGATGATTTTGTCGGTGCACCAACAGATGGAACAGCTTGGATAGAAGATGGTAACTGCAACAAACGTGTAGCCAAAAGCGGAGCATGGGGCGGCACAAAAGATGAAATGCGTACGTCATCGCGCGGCTGGTTAGAAGTCACTAGAACCAGTGTCAGCTATGGGTTCAGAATAGCGAGATCAATTGAATAACTGCGTTGACGGATCAATAACTGTAATGTACAAAATTTCTAAATTAGATATTTTGTACAGGATATATCATGACTGATTGGCAGCAGAAAATTGAACAAGCTTACAAGCGCATGCATGCTTCTGCTGAAGCACCCTATCAAACAGCGCTTGAACATAGCGCCTATTATAGCAGCGAGACCGGGTGCAATATTTATCTAAAACAAGAACACATGCAAAAAACGGGGTCTTTCAAGTACCGCGGGGCACTGAACAAGCTCTCTTCTTTGACGCCACAGGCGATTGAGAAAGGCGTAATCACTGCAAGTTCAGGCAACCACGGCATGGCATCATCGCTTGCGGCAAGCAAACTCAGTATTCCAATCACCATTCATGTGCCAGAAGCCGTGTCACCGGCAAAGCTCGCCGGCATTGAACTATACGGCGCCACCATACATAAAGTAGCCGGCAGTAGCCTTGATGCAGAATTAAGCGCCAAAGAAACTGCTGAACGTGAACATTCGACTTTCATATCCCCCTATAATGACCCCGACATTGTAGCAGGCCAGGGGACCATCGGCCTCGAAATTATCGAGCAACTTGCTGACGTCGACGCCGTCATTGTTTCAGTCGGTGGTGGCGGCCTTATCAGTGGCATTGGCAGTTACATCAAAGCTGTAAAACCAAACACTGATATTATTGCCTGCTGGCCTGAGAATTCTCCTGCAATGTACGAATGCATGAAAGCTGGCGAGATTTTTGATGTACCTGAGACAGATACCTTGTCAGACGGCACTGCTGGCGGCGTAGAACCGGGATCAATCACTTTCGAGCTTTGCCAAAAAGTCATCGACCAAAACATTCTCGTTACCGAAGCTGAGATTCAGGAAACATTAAAAGAATTCGCCGCAAAAGAACGACAGATGATCGAAGGTTCTGCAGCTGTGGCAGTCGCAGCAGCAAAGAAGGTTGCAGACAACTACAAAGGCAAGAATGTTGCAGTGGTTCTGTGTGGCCGCAACATCTCGCTAGAGAAATTCACTGAACTAACGAAATAGTTAGAGAGGCAGTGACCTACCCTGCCTCCTCAACAATTTCACCTTCGGCAGCAGCAAGCTTTACAAGCTTTGCTTCCGCTTCCGTTGCTTCCTGCTGACGTTGCCACATCGCATAGTAGGCTCCTTCAGCAGCGATGAGCGCATCATGCTTACCGCGCTCAATAATTTCACCCTTCTCAAGAACAATAATCTCGTCAGCGCCAACTACAGTTGAAAGCCGGTGCGCAATAACGATAGTTGTTCGGTCTTTTGATATTTGCTCAAGTGCCGCCTGAATATCCTGTTCAGTATGACTATCAAGGGCTGAAGTTGCTTCATCAAGTAACAGTATCGCAGGGTTTTTAAGAATCGTACGCGCAATTGCCACGCGCTGTTTCTCACCGCCTGATAGCTTCAGTCCGCGTTCTCCTACCTCAGTGTCATACCCTTCAGGTAGCTCTGAAATAAAGTCATGAATTTTAGCAAGATGCGCTGCTTCCTCTACCTCAGCATCCGTTGCGTCTGGCCGTCCGTAACGGATATTGTAGCGAATAGTATCATTGAACAGCACCGTGTCCTGCGGCACCACACCAACCTGTTCACGCATGCTTTTCCGGGTTACTTCACGTATATCCTGCCCGTCAATTGAGACACTACCAGCAACGATATCATAAAACCTGAAGAGAATACGTGAGATAGTCGATTTACCGGCACCACTTGACCCTACGATAGCAGTGGTTGTTCCCGCTGGAACTTCAAAAGAAATCCCCTTAAGTATTTTACGGTTTTCAGCGTAGTGGAAAGATACATCCTTAAAAGAAACAGTCCCCCCATTAATGGCTAAATCCTTAGCATTTGGCGCATCAGCAATCTCTGTTTGGGTTTTGATGACCTCAAACATCTTTTCCATATCAGTGAGCGATTGCTTGATTTCCCGGTATACAAAACCAAGGAAATTAAGCGGCATATACACCTGCAACAGGAGGGAATTCACCAAGACAAATTCACCAATCGTGAAACGCCCATCAACAGCCCCTTGTGCCGCCATCAACAATACAACCACTAGGCCAAACGAGATGATAGCACCCTGCCCTACATTCAAAAATGTAAGCGAAAGCTGGCTTCGCACAGACGCTGCCTCAAAGCGCTCCAAGGCGACATCATAACGGCGGCTTTCATGTTCTTCGTTAGTGAAATATTTCACCGTCTCAAAATTCAGAAGGCTATCAATTGCCTTTGTGTTTGCCTGTGTATCTTGCTTGTTCATTTCCCGGCGAAACTTTAACCGCCAATCAGTCACATAAATGGTGAACAATATATAGCTCACGAGACAAGCAAACGTGACAAGAGCGTATAGATAACCAAAGTTGATCCAGAAGATGCTGGAGATAAGCACAATCTCCAGCAGCGTTGGTAGGATATTGAAAAGCATAAAACGCAGCAGAAAATCAATGCCGCGCGTTCCACGTTCAATAATACGGCTAAGTCCCCCGGTTTTACGTTCCAGGTGAAACCGAAGCGACAATTTATGGAGATGACGGAAGGTATTAAGCGCGATATTCCGGAGAGCATGTTGTCCGACCTTGACAAACACGGCGTCCCGGAGTTCACCGAAGAACAGTGTTAATACCCGCGATGTACCATATCCGACCAGCAATCCAGTGGGCACCGCAACCGCGATCATCTCCGTACTCGTCACACCACCAGCAGTCAGAGCATCAACTGCGTCCTTAAATAGAAATGGAACATAGACACCAATTAGCTTGGCCAGCACCAAAAAGCCCATTGCAAGAAGTACGCGCGCACGCAAATCCCAACGCCCTTTGATCCAAAGGTATGGCAACAAACTTTTCACTGTCTGCCAGTGATTACCGTCTGCAGCTTTTTCATCCAATTGGTCAGCAGGTCTCATAGGAGTTCCTTTTGGTGTCAACATTTGGTGGGCAGTACAAATAGTTGTACTTCAACCACCGATGTTCAAGAAAAGAAATACTAACCCGAAACAATATAGCGTTATATTTTGGCGGCATGCCCCGCAGAAAAGCCTAGATCAGCTTTGATATTTTTTCTTTTAGCGTTGGCAATACATCCTCCGCAAACCATTCGTTCTTTGCCATCCAAATGTTGTTGCGTGGACTTGGATGCGGCAATGGCATAACACCATTATCTATATGATTACGCCAATCGCGAACAGTTTGAGTTAACGGCTGTTTCTTCATATCAGGCATGTGCCACGCCATAGCATATTGCCCAATCACCAATGTAAACTTGAGATTTGAAAGAGCATCCAGTAGCTGTTGACGCCAGAGAGGAGCACATTCCTTGCGAGGCGGGAGGTCTCCTGATTTACCAGTTCCCGGATAGCAAAACCCCATCGGTAAAATGGCTATTTTCTGAGGGTCATAAAAGACTGATTTATCAATCCCCATCCAATCTCTCAGCCGGTCCCCACTTGCATCATCAAATGGAATCCCTGTTTCTTGAACTTTACGACCCGGAGCTTGTCCTGCGATCAATACCTGCGCTTCGGTACTGCATTGAAGAACAGGCCGCGGAGGGTGTGCAAGATTATCCTTACACACCGCACATGCCCTAGCCTCAGCGACAATCGTATCGAGAGGCTTGCTCATTTAGCCTTCTAATACGTCTTGTGCGGCCTTCAGTGCGGCTGCGCCGTCAACCGGATACTGGTGACGGTTAAGTGCATCAGCGAGCGCTGAAATGCAAAGCTCAATGTTTTCTTCTGAAGCACTAGAGCCCACCAGGCCAATACGCCATACTTTGCCCGCCATAGGCCCGAGGCCCGCGCCAATCTCCAGATTATGATCCTTGAGCAACACAGAGCGAACAGACGCTTCATCAACCCCCTCGGGCACCACCACTGCGTTAAGTTGAGGCAAACGGCACTCAGCATCTACGAGAAACTTAAGCCCGAGCTTTTCAAAACCTGCAGCAAGCGCTTCATGCATAATCATATGCCGTGCCCATGCGTTTTCCAGCCCTTCCTCAGACACCATAACCAAAGCTTCATGCAGAGCGTACAAAGCATTCACTGGCGCCGTATGGTGATAGCTGCGGCCGCCTTCCCCGTCCCAGTAATCCATAACAAGTGACAGATCCAGGAACCAGCTGCGAACAGGTGTTTTTCTAGCCCGAATTTTATCAAGGGCACGCTCCGACAATGAAACAGGAGACAGTCCCGGTGTGCAGGACAGGCACTTCTGTGACCCTGAATAAACAGCATCCACACCCCATTCATCAATGAGAACAGGCACACCCCCGAGGCTTGTCACCGCATCCATAATTGTTAAACACTCATGTTTCTGCGCCAACTCACAAATTGCAGCAGCATCGGCCCAAACGCCAGTTGACGTTTCCGCGTGCACAAAAGCCAGTATCTTGGCATCAGGGTTTTGCTGAAGCGCTGCCTCAATTGCAGAAAGGTCTGGTGCTTTGCCCCACTCCACATCAACGAGCACCGCTTCGCCGCCAGCGCGGATGACGTTCTCGGTCATACGCATACCAAATACGCCGTTGCGGACCACAACAACCTTGTCGCCTTCTTCAACAAGGTTCAGGAAACAGGTTTCCATGCCAGCAGAACCAGGGGCAGATACTGGGAACGTTAGCTTATTTTCTGTCTGAAACAGTTCCTTCAGGCCTTCCTTAACTTCCTCCATCATACCCTGAAAATCTGGGTCAAGGTGCCCAAGCGTGGGGCGCGCCATCGCTTCAAGGATACGATCAGATACATCTGACGGCCCTGGGCCCATAAGCGTTCGTTTTTGGGGAATGAAAGACTTCATGAAGAACTCCTGGGGGATTATTTCAATTCTTATACTGGGGTATAAGGGTGATATAGCCTTCAACAGATGTTTAGGCAAATAGATGCTCACACAAGTTTGTTATACTTAAGTTATAGATAAAGCACGTCTCAGCATTGACTTCTTCACCAAAATCACTAGGTATGGTGCCAGCTGATGACGGGATTTATTTACTCGACCCCCAATCGTGCTCCGTCATTAGTTAGGGAAGCAGAGGTGGCTCGCTGAGAGCAATCTCTGCTTCTTGCATTTTATGCTAATAAAAATATAAAATAGAAATTAAATTCTACTAATTATCAAAAATCTCTTATCTATTAGTAATGAAATTCTTAGTTGATAATCATTATTAGCTATT
>JBFOLV010000116.1:0-2995 GCA_040830325.1 Kordiimonas sp.
AGAGAGTACCAAGCAAATTAACACTATAAGCCAACGCCAGCTCGCGAGCAGAATGTAAAGTACGCTCATTATGCTGTGTCATCAGCACCAATCCAGGATCCCACTCTAACTCAGAAACAGCCCGAATAAGGCCAAAACCGTCTAGCTCAGGCATTTCAAGATCGGTGATAATAATATCATACCGTTCGGTTTTCAGGAGTTCGAGTGCCTGTGTACCACTCGTTGCCGTAGCGACCATATAATCACTGGCTTGGAGATACTGGATCAACATGTCCCGCATTGTAGCAGAATCGTCTACGACCAGAATGCGCTTACTCACAGTGTCTCCCCATCAAACTGTTCCCTTAAATAACGGGAAAGACACGGGAACTAATGTTCCCATGTCCATAATTCTGAATTAATTCAGCTTATCTTATCAGTCTTGATCTGGCTTCGTAAAGCGCAATATCGGACTACGTGCTGCCTTCGTCTCATCAAGCCGTTTGCGAGGAGCAAAATATGGCGCACCCTCGAAACGCTCAGTTTGGCCTGCAACAGCGGCTTCCGCGAGACCACGCATCGAACGAATGAATTGATCAAGGTTATATTTTGATTCAGATTCAGTTGGCTCGATAAGCATTGCGCCATGTACAACAAGCGGGAAATACATCGTCATCGGATGATACCCTTCATCAATCATTGCCTTGGCGAAATCTAGCGTCGTAACACCAGTATCTTTAAGGAAACGATCATCGAACAATGCTTCATGCATTACAGGGCCTTCAAATGAAGGGCTCATCACATCCTGAAGGCAAGCATAGAGGTAGTTTGCGCTCAACACTGCGTCTTCTGACGCCTGTTTCAGGCCATCACCGCCGTGGCTCAACATGTAACTAAGCGCACGTACATACATACCCATCTGACCATGAAAGGCAGTCAAACGACCAAATGTAGGGTCGTTTTCTTCAGGCCATTCGTGTAGCGCCAGCGTACTTTCACCCTCTTGCTTCACATAAGGAAGCGGAGCAAAGTCTTTCAGGGCTTCAGAGAAAACAACCGGACCTGAACCTGGACCACCGCCACCGTGCGGCGTTGAGAAGGTCTTGTGCAAATTAAAGTGCATTGCATCAACACCGAGATCACCAGGGCGTGCTTTGCCCATAATCGCCGTAAAGTTCGCACCGTCACAGTAGAAGAACGCACCAGCAGCATGAACAGCGTCGGCAATATCCTTTACTTCATTTTCAAACAAACCGCATGTATTGGGATTTGTTACCATTACGGCAGCAACAGTATCATCTAGCGCTTCTTTAAGGGCCTCGACATCAACTCGGCCATTCTCAAGCGCAGGAATAGATTTTACTTTGTACCCACAGAAAGCAGCCGTAGCAGGATTAGTTCCGTGCGCACTTTCAGGACAAAGAATGATTTCACGTGCGTCACCGCGTGCTTCAAGTGCAGCGCGAATTGCCATCACACCACAAAGTTCACCGTGTGCACCAGCTTTAGGAGATAGAGCAACAGCAGGCATATTTGTAAGTGTCATCAACCAGTGCGAAAGCTCATTCATAAGCTCAAGCGCACCTTGAGTTGTAGACGTGGGCTGCAACGGATGGATGTCACCAAAGCCTGGTATGCGCGCCATCTTCTCGTTGAGGCGCGGATTATGCTTCATTGTGCAAGACCCAAGCGGGAAAACCCCCATATCAATGCCGTAGTTAAGACGACTGAGGCGCGTATAGTGGCGCACAGTGTCTGGTTCAGCAAGGCCCGGGCAACCGATTTCCTCAGTGCGCTCAAGCCCACCTACGGAAAGCTCTAGATCATCAACTTCAGCAACATCTACGCCGGTCGTTTCAGACGTACCGAGTTCGAAGATAAGAGGTTCAGCAAGACGCAAACCACGGTGACCTGAAAAGCTCTCAAATTCTGCTGCATTGATATTGCCGCCTGCTGCAGATGTTGGGCGACCTTGGCTATTCATGCTCATTGGATTGCCTCCTCAAGCGCTCTCACGAGGGCGTCAATATCATCGCTTGTTACTGTTTCTGTAGCCGCAAGAACCAATAGATCATCAAGTCCAGCACTTGGATCAAGCCTAGAGAAAGGAACACCAGCGAGAACACCGTCTGCGGCCAGTTTTTCAACAACATCATTTGCATTCTTAGGTAGACGCACAGTGATTTCATTGAAGTAACTGCTGTTAAGCACCTCAACACCAGAAACACCGCTAAGCGCCGCCTTCAAGTTCTGAGCAGTTTTATGGTTCACGCGTGCAAGTGAGCGTAGACCTTTTTCACCAAGCAGCGTCATATGAATAGTGAAGGCTAGTGAACAAAGACTTGAGTTCGTGCAAATATTAGACGTCGCTTTTTCGCGGCGAATATGCTGTTCACGTGTAGAAAGCGTCAGTACGAAACCACGCGTGCCATCAGCATCGACAGTTTCACCACACAAGCGACCTGGCATTTGGCGAACATACTTTTGGTTTGTCGCAAACAAACCAATGTATGGACCGCCGTAGTTCAAGCCATTACCAATTGATTGGCCTTCACCCACAACAATGTCAGCACCCATTTCACCTGGGCTTTGAATAAGGCCTAGCGAAACAACTTCTGTGACTGCAACAATCAAGAGAGCCTTGTTAGCATGAGCTGCTTCAGCAACAGGACGAAGATCAAGTACATGACCCGCTACTGTTGGGTTTTGAACCACAACACAACTCGTTGTTTCGTCAATCGCATCTATGATTGATTGTAACTCAGCTTGAGGGTCTGCTGGCTGAGCTGGTTGAGAAACCACTACATCATCTGTGTACTGAGTTGTTGTTTCAACAACAGCGCGGTAATGGGGGTGCAAACCACCAGCCAAAACGGCCTTTTTCTTACGTGTTACACGGCGCGCCATCATTACGGCTTCCGCCGTAGCGGTAGAACCATCGTACATACCAGCGTTCGCCACATCCATACCAGTAAGCTGTGCAACTTGCGTCTGGAACTCAAAGATATACTGTAGA
>JBFOLV010000117.1:0-3438 GCA_040830325.1 Kordiimonas sp.
GCCAAACCGTTTGATAGTATTATGATTGAATGCCGGTTCCGTCTCAGCGCTTCGAAGACATACCATCACTTGCATCTTGCCAACCCCGTTTTCGACGGGTCGTAGTGACACGCCGATAGTCCTGGAACTAGGGCTAACTTTTAAGTCAAACTCCAGCAAACCTTCGGTATCTGCCTTCTGTTCAACAGCTGACAAAAGTTTTCTACATCGATCCAACAGTGCAGGTGGCACAGCAGCCTTTTGATTCTGGCGCATGGACATGCACCGGTTGATACTCTCCAGCAGTTCAGAAGCACCCTGATTGACATACAAAGGCGTCAGGTTTTCATCCAGCAATAGGATACTGTTATAGAGGCCATCGGACACCAGCATTTCAATCAACTGTTCTCTTTCCCCCATCATATTGCTTACACGTACCTTTTGGTTCGCAGCTACTATATGAGGGGACATTAGCTCTGCCATCGCAATTTCACGATCAGAAAAAGCAGGCGCATTTTTGGGTCGATGGAAGCCTATCAAACCAAACGGGAAATTTCCTGCGCAAAGGCCAACCACCATCACATGATATATGGACATAGGGCGCAAAAATTCATTGTAAAACTTGCTGACCTGATACTCACGGTCCCTGACAACCTGATTGGATACGATCACATTGCTGGAACGTGTTTTGAATTCATTTATGTAGCAGTTTACAAAAGGGTCCTGTTGTTGATACTGCGCACACCATCTCCTCATTTCACTGTCAGGATGGTCAAATGCCTTATGGGCTTTAAACCTAACAGACTGCCCCTCACGAAGGATATTGATCATCACACTGGTATCTGCCCGCAGTGCCTTTTGCATGCGGGTAATTGCTGCATCATGTAGATCGTCTATAGTGTCACACCCAATGGATATCTGGCCGATTTCGAGGACCTGATTCAGATCAGAGGTACTCAAATCCTGCATAACTTATGCCTCCCTTTTCCCGGTTACAGTCCGCCATGCTTCCCGAAGCTTACTGTATTTTGCTAACCTAGCCGGTATGCGCCCCCAACACATACGTACCATTAGTAGCCTGCCTTTTCTACCACGGACAAAAATCGCTAAACATGAGTGTTTCCACCTATGCGCCATCCATATCCCTCGTTACCCACTAAGTTTCATCCGGCTATCAAGGCTAAGAATTTGAATTATAGTGCGGGACTTTGAGTATTTTTCGTTATAGGCGTACTTACCTCCCTATGCCTTAATACTCACAATATGGCGTAATCCCGCAATTTTAATGTCTCTGATAACCTTCAGGTTAGGGAACATTAGCACTTGATGCGGGACAAAAGGGGAGAAAACAATATGAGCTATAGAGAAAAAAAGCGCATTCAGGGGCCCAATAGTAAATATGCAGTTGCTCCGATTGCGCTGGCTACACTACTGGGCAGTACATCCAACCTTGTCTATGCACAACAAGATACGTCCGCAGATGCCTCCACATTGTTGGAAGAAATCATTATCACAGCTCGTAAAAGAAGCGAGAACCTGCAAGAAACACCTATTGCGATCTCTGCATTTACTAATCAAGAGCTTGAATCCCGCAGCCTGACAAACCTCGCTGAATTAGGGTCATTCGTGCCAAATGTCACAATGGCTACTGGTGCAGGTGGCAGTGGTGGCGGTAGTAACCTCCAAGTATATATCAGGGGTATTGGTCAGGCAGATTTCCTGTTTACAACTGACCCTGGTGTGGGAGTGTATGTAGACGGTGTATATTATCCACGCTCACTTGGCGGGGTTCTTGATTTGCTAGACCTTGAGCGCGTGGAGGTACTACGCGGGCCCCAAGGCACTCTGTTTGGTAAAAACACTATTGGCGGAGCAATCAATGTTGTTTCTCGCAAACCAGTTGGGGATGGCACAGGATACATAGAAGGCACAATTGGCCGGTATAACCGTTTGGATTTACGCGGCAGTTTTGATGTTGCCCTCTCAGAAACTTTTTTTGCAAAAGTGTCAGTTTCATCGAAAGACCGTGACGGATACGGGCGGCGATTGGACTTTTTCTCAGGAGAGGAAACCGACAGAAGCGGCAATGAAAACCAGACAGCAGCAAGGCTAGCACTTCATTGGAAGGCTTCTGACACCGTCACAGTAGACCTTAGCGCAGATTACACCCGTGAACGTGAGCAATCCGTCCCTGAAGTATTAGCTTTTTATGATGAATCTGTTTCTGCTATTGCTCAACTCTGGAATGTGTTAGTGGCTGACCCTGTGCCAATGAGCACAGTATTTCTGACAAGCGAAGACGATCCGTTCACAACATTTGCAACAGGCCCCAACGAGTCAAACCTGGATGCAGGCGGTGCGTCCATGACGATTAACTGGGAAATTTCTGATAATATCGCCTTCAAATCCATCACAGCATACCGCAAGATGGACGGTCGTTTTGGCCGTGATGGCGATGGTTCACCTGCAAACTATATTGCGACTGACAATACGCAGGATCAAAAACAGTTTAGCCAGGAAATTCAGTTCGGTGGCACTGCAATGGACGATAAGTTGGTCTGGCTTGTGGGCGGGTTTTACTTTGATGAATATGGCCGTGATGAAAACGATGTGATCCTGGCATCCGGCCTGTTCAATGCTCTTGAAGCTCTTCCCGGAACTTTGGACGGATCCCCCCTTTCAGCACCAACTGCCCCTGGTGGTCCTGGCAACCCTATAAACATCAGTCTTGATCTTGATTTTGATATCTTCAATGAAATTGATATCAAAAGTTATGCAGCTTTCACTCAGAGCACATACAACATCACAGATCGCCTCGGTCTAACTGCTGGCTTGCGATACAGCTATGAAACAAAAGACTACACACTTGATCACCAGAAAGTTGCAAGTGGGGCACCAATTATTAATTTGACGACTGTTAGTGACAGCTGGGATTCTTTTACACCGCTTGTAGCGCTTGATTATCAAATGTCAGATAATGCGTTGCTGTATGCCAGTTACTCCCGGGGTTTTAAAAGTGGTGGCTTTAATGGGAGACCAATCAACGAAGGCGCAGTTTCCTCCTATGACCCAGAAGAAGTGACAGCTTATGAAATTGGTATAAAATCAGACCTGCTGGACAATAGGTTGCGGCTGAATATTGCAGCTTTTTATAGCGACTATACTGACATTCAATTGTCTGCTGTTAGCGCGGATGAAAATGGTGTCTTGCAGCTTGTTGTAGATAATGCAGGCGATGCAGAGGTAAAAGGTTTTGAAGTAGAACTGACCGCCAAACCAACTGCCAATCTTGATGTATCCTCCGCTATAGGGTACACGGATTTCAAGCTAACCGAGCTTGCGCCCGGTGCAACAGACATCACACTGGAAAGCAGTTGGCCTAAAACGCCAAGCTGGACTGCAAGCAGCAGCATTCAATATACTATTCCTATTGATAACTTTGGCTCATTTGCCATTCGC
>JBFOLV010000118.1:0-6603 GCA_040830325.1 Kordiimonas sp.
AACGCACTGATAATACCAACTGGGCCAATTGGCTGCCAGTATTCACGCATTTTGTGCCCTGGACGCTCAGACGCAATTGTAAGGCCATAAAGTTGACGGCTCAAACCAACAGCAAAATCACAGATGTCGATCATTTCCTGAACTTCGCCAAGACCCTCTTGGTAAATCTTACCACACTCGTAAGTCACAAGCGCGCCAAGTTCTTCTTTATGTTCACGCAAAATTTCGCCGAAAATACGCACCAACTCACCACGGCGCGGGCCTGGAACATTACGCCATTCTTTAAAGGCTGCTTTAGATTGCGCGATTTTGGCTTCAACTTCCGCAGCAGTATCAGTTTTGACACTTGCGAACTTTTCACCAGTACCCGGGCTAAAGACCTCCAAAGAACCGTTATTCAGGTCTTTTTCAGAAAGGCCAAGTCCTGCAAAAACTGCATTCATATCCATGATTTTGTCCTCAAAATTCTGTACAAATTATTTCTAAATCTTCTGCCAACCATTAAAGATTGACGTTATCTGCTCTCACTTTAATTCCACCTGCTTGCAAGCCTGCAAGCCAGATTCTGCATTGATTCGGGCATGTTATAGCAGCATGAATTCCCGGCGTCATTGCACTTTTTGTTATAAACATAACAGCTTCCGCTACCGTTTTTGAAACAGTAGCTGCCATTGCAGTCTTCCAACCGGAACCTTTTTCATCAAGAGCAAGCGATGCCTCCCAGACAGAACCATCATCTTTGGTCACTGACAGCGCCACATACATGACTACCCTATCTTCCTCAGCCTCACCGTACGCATGTTCGCTCCACAGTCGATCAGAGAGCTCCTTCAAATCATCAGGTGTAGCCTTATCAACCTGCTCAAAAACGTTAGCCCAAGCTTTCTTCCAGCCCTGTAAACGTAATGTACCACGAACAAACTTCTTAATGTTGGTCTCAGCTTCTAAACCATATTCTTCGACATAAGGCAGACTATCGCGGTTTGCATATACTTCGAATACTTCATTGTCGATTGACAGTTCAGAAACATCCTCCCATGCTTTTGCGACAATTTTTTCTTCGCCCGCATCGATCAACCTAGCTTGGTTCTTTAGGGCAGTTAAAACGCCATATGGGGTCCATGCAAATTTATAAGTAAAATCTGTTTCTTCTGCAGGAACACCGCCGCAGTAAGATACAAATTCGACAGCATGACCTTTACCTAACACACCAGCTTCTTTTGCGGCGTCTACAAGTAAGTGTGCAAACAAATGATCTATACCGGGGTCAAGGCCTACTTCATTAACCAGAGCAACACCAACTTCCTTGGCGCGCGTATCTAAGACTGCCATCTCTGGTGAAACATAACTTGATGTAACTAGATGCGCTTTTCTCTCTAGCGCAATGTTAGCTAACTCAACATGAAGCGCTGCAGGCAGCATAGACACGACAACATCATGAGGAGCAATAGCCGTTTTAAAAACCGCAACCGATGAAGCATCTCGTAGATCAAGCTTGCTGAACGAAAATGCTGCACCCTCATTTAGATGAGATTTAAGCATATCGGCCCGGTCGGACGTCATATCCCAAACAACGATTTTCTGATGCTTGTTCGCAAGCGAAACAATACCCGGCCCAGAGGCAAGGCCTGCCCCAACCCAATGAACAGTACTCATAACAAATATTCCCCCCGGAACATATACTTAAACAAAGCTTTACTCGGCAGCTCTGGCCATAACCATCGAACCGCAAGCGTTATCAAATGCTGCACGGCTAGCATCCCAAACAGGGTGTCCATTCAATTCCTTTAAGAAAGGCAGCAACAAACCAGCAAATTCAACGCTGGCTTCTCGCGGTAACAAAGATGGCAAGTTATCAATCGCTATCAAGTCAAGAGCCCCTGCTTCGCCTCGCACCTCAATTGAAGGATTTTCCCAGCTTGTTGGTTCACTATAAAGTGGCAATGGGTTGAAATCACTGAAAGGATCACATGATACATCAGAGATTACTTTTAGGTTACCCTTCCCAACATCTTCCCTGCGAACAAAAGGCTTAATGGAACCACTTACGAAAGCGCAGTTAACCATCAAATCAAATTCCATCAGCGCGTCACGATTCAAATTGTGCGTGTCTGTACGATCCCATTCGGTCACATCAGCTCCGTGCCGCTTCAAAATCTCCACTGCCCCACGACCACCGCGACCTCGTGCACCAATAACAAGAGCTTTCGGTGTTTTACCTTTAACCTTCAAACTATCAATTTGAGCATCAAGAACCGCTACATTGTCGAAGGATTTTATCCCTTCGCTAATCGTTGATTTACGATCACTGATACGGTCATACCACTGCATTAAGGCAAGAGCAGCCCCCATATAACCAGCCCAATAACCAAAAGCCACGACACGGCGGCCCGTTTCGTCAACCATATACTCAATGTCAAACAAGTTGCTATCGCCGGCCTTAAAACGCCCTAAGAGGTCTTGCCACCCAGCCTGCTCCTTAAAAGCATGCGCAAAATAAATATGGTCATTGCTTAAAACTGCTGGCTCATCAGGGAGTTCTTTCAGCCCGAGAATTGTGGCACCCTTCGGAGCGTTCACCCACTCACCCGGTTCGGCAATGACACAACCAACTTTTTCATAATCCTCTACAGCAAAAACACGTTTCTCCGAACGCTCAACCACAACATCATATCCTGCATCCACTAAGCTTTTTGCGCCTTCAGGCAATAACGGAGACCTACGCTCTGTTTCTCTTACTTCGTCGCGTAACCACAAGACATTGTTTGGCATGGTAGCACTCTCCCGCGTCAACTATTTTCACGTTCCCTCAGCAGCTCATTCGGCTGCTTTCCTTATCTTCAATTGTAATTTTGGGGTGCGCCGGATAAAAACCTGCATATTGTCGGCGGTCACCGGCAGGTCGGGATTTATTGTCGCTTTTTTCCGTTAAAGTGTGACGGATTACTGTAACCGAGCTTGTCGCCTTCAATCGGATTATTCATTTATTGATTAGTAGGAAAATTAGGAACCAACCCGCATATGGCAAAATGGACGCTTTATATTTTAGAGTGTGGCGATGGAAGCTTATACACAGGCATCACCAATGATCTAAGCAAACGCATGGTAGCGCATAACGCAGGAACTGGTGCGAAATACACACGTGGCCGAGGCCCACTCAAAGTCATTCACACTGAACAATATCAAGATAGAAGCCTAGCCTCAAAAAGAGAACATTCAATAAAATCTTTAAGCCGTCAGGATAAGCTTTTGCTAATCAGCAAGAGCGAAAGCTAACTTTTTTGAATTTTATTTGGAGGCAATCAATCAGTGCTCCGTTAACTGTATGCTGGGCAGTTGAATTGCACGATTTTTAACTGGTCACCCCAGCAAACCCTGCTTACTGCCCTGACATATATATGTCAGGGCATTTTTCTATTAAGCTCGTGTTCTCATCTACTTTCTTACCCACAAGATTCACGCCTCATTAAGTACCTCATGGTATACTCTCAGTCCCAGTGCCTCTGAGAAAAAACATGCGCTCTATAAGACTAATTCTTGTGCTGTTTATTACAGCCACACTTGCGACAAAGTTCACGCCCCATGTTCATGCGGCTTGCTCTAAAGAGTTTACTGTAGGTTTCATGGAAATTGATCCCGGGTACCGTACCAGTAAAAGCACAACCCCGAGAGGACGTGATCTCGAAATTTTTGACAAAGTTATGCTGCATGCGGAATGCAGTTACACTTTAACAAAAATGCCCTGGAAACGCGTGATCGTAGCGATAAAAAATGGCATTATTGATGCTACAATCTCTGCATCAAACACACCAGACCGACAAACATTCGCTTTGTTCTCCAGAGCTTTTAGACATGAAACAATGGCTATATTCATGCGCCGTTCTGAAATAAGTTCACTCAGCGTGAATTCCCTTCATGACATCATCAACTCTAATCTAAACATAGGCGTTCATCTAGGCTCTTGGTATGGAGAAACCTTCCATACAGCAATAATAAGAAATCCCAAATTTCGAAAACGCGTATTACAGTCCTCAGATTTCAGGTTTTTACATAACTGGTTATTGATAGGCCGCGTTGACGTTGTGTTAGATGAATTACACAGTGGCCTAAATTATGTTCATGACAATAATATTGAAGATAAAGTTTGGTATCATCCAACAAGTGCTCACGAGAACCCCGTACATTTTATGTTCAGCAAAGCAACCGTCACGCAAAGGGATGTTGATCAAATTGATCAAGCACTGAATGCTTTCCTTACTACCAATGAATACTCTGCGCTTATGAAGCGCTTCTCTTCAACATCAACCAAACCCTGATTATCATGCTCTTTTGGTTACCTTGAAAGCCAATATCAACACCTCAAGTATCCAATCTACAAGGCGACATACACTAAACCTAAAATAGCGTTAAACTGGACTTATTTCACACAGCGATTTTACCGTTTTTTAGTAATTGAAGAAGATGATAAAAGGGCTCCATCAAGCTAGTAATCAGGATACACATGCCCTCAATTGAAAAACTTTCTAACGCACAAGAGTTTTTGCTTAAATATTGGCTGAAATGTGGCGGGCTAACTAGCCCAAAACTCCCATCAAGAAGTGATATTGATCCCCCCAAAGTAGGCAGACATATGGGTTGGGTCGTCATATTCGAGAAGCAAGAAAATCCTATAGACTTTAAATACCGACTTATAGGTACAGAGGTCACATCACTAATTAGTATGGATTACACGGGAAAATCTTTATCTACTATTCCAGGTAAAGGTGAAGGCTCAAGAATTTGGAAGTTTCTTACCAAAACGCTGGAAGAACAAAAACCTTTACTAGAAGTATTGCCTTATGTGGGCCCTCAAGAACAAGTTTCCCATACCACCTTGTTGAGCTTGCCACTTGCATCAGACGGTATCCACCCACAAATGGTTTTGCTTACTGTCGATTTTGTGAAGTGGTCCTTCCTAGACAGTAACAACACACTTGATGAGAAAGTGGTTGCCCTAAGGATGTTTCTTGAGAACACAGCCAAAGCGGAGCAGGAAAACTCTCATACTTAGAAAGTTCGCTCTGTATCTTTGCACAGGAATAAATTGGGGAGCAAAGCTCCCCATATCATACTTTATAGCGTTGTTCGCACGTCCCATAATTCAGGGAACAATACAACGGACAGCATCTTCTGTAAGTAGGAAACGCCTGATGTACCACCAGTACCGCGCTTGAACCCCATAATACGTTCAACTGTTGTTACGTGGTTAAAACGCCAACGACGGAAATAATCCTCAAAATCGATTAGCTTTTCAGCGAGCTCATACAATTCCCAGTTACCTTCAGGGTCACGGTATACAGCGCGCCAAGCATCACTTACATTTTCGTGAGAGCTATAAGGTTCAGACCAGTCACGTTCGAGCACATCTGCTCCCACATTAAACCCGCGTCGCCCTAAAAGCTTAAGCACCTCATCATATATGCTTGGCTCATTGAGAAGTTTTGATAAATAAGCATGTACCTCCGGCACATGCTCATGAGGCTTAAGCATCGCTGCATTCTTGTTACCCACTGCATATTCAATCGCCCGGTATTGGTGTGACTGAAAGCCAGAGGACTGTCCTAAGCTATCACGAAAAGTAGTATACTCGCTTGGCGTCATGGTCCGTAACACGTCCCAGGCGCTGTTAAGCTGTTCAAAGATACGTGCAACCCGCGTCAGCATTTTAAAACACGGTTGTAAATCATCAGCAGCAATTGCGGCTTTTGCAGCGGCCATCTCGTGCAATGCGAGTTTCATCCATAGTTCAGATGTTTGGTGCTGAATGATAAATAGATACTCATCATGAGCATCAGACAATGGGTGCTGCGCTGAGAGTATCTTCTCTAGACCCAAATAATCACCATAGGACATACGTCCATCAAAGGTCATTTGTGCGCCATCATCAGCCGGATTATAGGCTTTGGTCATGTGACCTTCTCCTTTTTCATAAAGACTGGATTGCGCCACAGCTCTTCCCTTAGCACCTTCTCAAGTACTTCTGCGGCATGGAATACATCCTGGTAACTGACATAAAGCGGCGTAAAGCCAAACCTGATTACATCCGGAGCACGGAAATCACCAATGACACCTTCAGCAATAAGCGCCTGCATCACCGCATATCCTTCCGGACAGTGGAATGAAACCTGGCTCCCCCTAACCGCCTCATCCCTTGGACTTGCAAGCTTTAACCCGAATTCTGTGCAGCGCGCCTCGATTTCGCTGATAAACAAATCACATAAGGCTACTGATTTTTTACGCAGCACGGCCAAATCTACGTCAGCCCATACATCAAGAGCTGTATCAAGCGCAGATAAGGCAATCACAGGCGGCGTGCCAACATTCATGCGCTTCACACCATCAGCAGGTTGATACTCTAAATCAAAGGCAAACGGCGCTTTATGACCAATCCAGCCTGTTAGCATCGGGTTAATTTTGCTTTGATGGCGAGGTGCCACATAAATAAACGCTGGCGAGCCCGGTCCACCATTAAAGTATTTGTAGGTACAACCAACCGCCAAATCCACGTTACAGCCGGCAAGATCAACTTCAAACGCCCCTGCTGAGTGCGCTAAATCCCACATA
>JBFOLV010000119.1:0-5802 GCA_040830325.1 Kordiimonas sp.
ATATAAGAATCGGCTTCTGCTATAAGGTAAAGGCCGATGTAATACGTGGATTGTACTGGAAAAAATGTACCAGACCCTGTTGCGAACAAAGGAGTAACACCATTTACCGCTTCAGAGCCAACATATGAGGCCATATGTCTTACACCCATACTTGGCTCATACTGATACCAAAAGAGGCGGAATTTATCTAAGCTAGGCAAATCGCAGATGCTGTATGACGTAGAATTATTCACATTGAATAAGGTCGAACTACAAGCATTGAACTGAATATCATCACCGTATGCCACAGGGGCATATGTGCCAGCATCGGAATAAACATCCCAGTCACCATAATATGTAGCATGCGCTGATGTGGTTGACATGCATAGGCTTGCGATGGCCACTGAAGCAATCTTACCAATTTTACTGATATAGGATGTGATCATATCAAAATCTAACTTAGCTAATTCATATAATTTCTCGAAAATTAACTGAAATCAGCAGAATAGTAAAGGTTCACGCTACATCTTGATGTAGAGAATCCACTTTTGACTGTGCATTTGATAAGTAAATATTCGAAAATATGAAAGCTAACGATGTTAGAATGCATGTCGTTTTCCAACAGATTTAGTGACGAAATGTTAAGAATTATTATTATCTTGGTTAACTGTATATTTACTACTACTGTAAATGTCAGAGTAGCTGCACAAGTGGTTTGGGGGCAGGCAGGAACTAGCAGATGAATACTTCTAAGATAGCAGTTTTAGCGTCAATGTTGATGGTTTCAGCATGTAGTAGTGATGAGGAAGTTGCAGAAGAGAAGATCGATTACGCCAGCTTTGACACTGCTGCTGTTCAAGCATTGTTTGATGTTGGTGAATTTGAGCAGGTTTTTACAATTGTACGCGCTCAAGATGAGTTAAGAGTTGCTGATAAGGATGATTATCTCATCTTGGCGGATGTTTTCCTTGTGCTGTTGAATGGTGTAGGTGCTGAAGTTGCGCTGGAAAAGGCAAAAGAAAAAGACGCTGACGAGTTAGAGATAACTATAAGGCTCGCTCGTGCCTATATGCTGCAAACTGAATATGAAGATGCGCTCGCAACATTAGGGGACGTGGTCCTTACGGGTGATGATGCCTATCAAGCTTTGTTGCTTAGGGGCGATATCCATCGAGAAATGAACGAAGCTGAACGATCTCGTTTTTTCTATGAAGCAGCAATTAGTGATCAGCGGGAGCAATTTAAAGGTTACCTTGGCTTAGCTCTCTTAGAGCTTAGACTGGGAAATCTGCAAGAAGCTGAAAGGTTGGCGACTGAGGCTTCGAAGTATGTAGAAGAAGATGCTATTGTTGAATATGTTCAGGGTACAACAGCAAGATATCTGCTGCGTACCGAAGATGCTGTTGCTCATTTGAAGAGGGCAGTAGAACTTCACCCAGCACATATTCTTGCCAATTTAGAACTTGCAGGAATTTATATTGATAAGCAGGAATTCGAGACTGCACAAAGTTACTTGGACTTTGTCTACAGTATTGCGCCTGAGCATCAGCAAGCTCGATATCACTCTGCGCTTATATTAGCAATTCAGGGTAAAACGAAGGAGGCGGAAGACCTTTTACTTCGTATTGGGGATTATACCAGAGAATTCCCGCCCGCAGCACGTGTATACGGACATGTTGCCTTTCAGTTGGGAAAGTTTACCACCGCACAGCCTTATCTGGAGCGGTTTTTAGATATGGTTCCAGAAGACCGAATTACTCGTCTTGCTCTCGCTGAAAGTCTAACGCGTCGAGGTGAACCAGAAGAGGCTTTGCAGAGGTTGCAGCCGCTTCTCCAGGACAATGAAACCGATTTTGAGGCTTATATGCAGGCGGCGTCCGCAGCGGGTTTGGCGGGTGATATGATTATTGCAATTGATTTTATTTCTAAAGCAAAAGCGATTGCAGAATCTAATGGTCAGGAAGATCAGCAAATGTTGACTGCTTTGGGCCAAAGGCTTGCACTTACGCGCTTTATGAATGGCGACCTTGAGAAAGCGGCTGAACAGCTTCAGGCCATGTACCGTGAAAACCCAGCCGATTTAACCAGCTTAACTTTGTTGGCAAATCTACAAATGGAAGGCGGAGATCTTGATAGTGCACGGGAAACCGTGTTGAGGATTATTGAGATAGAGCCAAAAAAGCCCATAGCTTCTAATCTGCTGGGTGCAATATTGTTTCGTCAAGGGGAGCTTGATGCAGCTATTGTTTCCTACAATGAAGCAATAAAACGCAATCCCAACTATATCTCGGCTCTCAAAAATAGAGGTCTTGCCTACGTTATGAAACGTGAGCATGAGAAAGCCCTTGCAGACCTGAATAAGGTACTGGAGGCTGTTCCGGAAGATTCTCATGTACATGGTATGATTGGGCGAGCTTACTTAGAGTTGGATCAAGTTGATTCTGCGATCGAATTTCTACAAAAAGCGGAGGCAGCTTTCCCAAGATCTTCTCTTATCTTATCGGATCATAGTGAGGCGCTAGCCAAGAAAGGTTTTATGCAGTCCGCTATATCGAAAGCTAAATTAGCGCGACAATATGCAGACGCTAACGGTGGGCTAGCTAAATATTTAGATACTACTATCGAAACTTGGGAGAAGGAGGAGGCAGAACGGCAAGCTGTGCTCGCAGCAGAGGAAGCCCGAAAGCGCGAGGAGTTTCGGGTGCAGCAGGCAGAAAAAGCGAAGGCTGATGCCGAACGTAGGGCTGCTGAAGCCGTAAAAGAAGCTGAGCGAGAGGCTGAGGAAAGTAATTACGAGGAAGAATTAGAAGAAAGTGAGGATGAAGATCCTCCTTTGATCGATCTCAATAGTAAGTGATGTTGCTATTTTTGAAGCTGCTTTTTAAGTTCGGTCCACAACATATGTGGTGGGAGTACTGAGTATGTATGATGTGGCGATTGTTGGCGGTGGACACAATGGGCTTGTTTGTTCATATTATTTAGCGAAAGCTGGATTGAAGACAGTGGTGTGTGAGGCTCGCGCTATCGTTGGCGGAGCGGCGGTTACTGAGGAATTTTATCCGGGCTTTAGGAATTCATCAGCTTCCTACACAGTAAGCTTGTTAAACCCCAAAGTTATTCGAGATTTAGACCTCGGCCGTCATGGTTTGCGAGTTGTTGAGCGCAAAATGTCCAATTTCTTTCCTATTAATGACGAGAAGTATCTGGCATTTCCGGTAGATCCTATTGAGCGGCGGACGGAAATTGCCAAATTCTCTGAAAAAGATGCAGAAAACCTTTCAAAGTTCGAGGCCGATTTGGAGCTCGTGGCTGACCAGCTACGAGATCAACTTCTTATCACCCCTCCCAATGCGGCAGGTGGCCTAAAGGAGTTGGTAAAAGCTGCTTTTTTAGGGCTAAAAGCAATCAGGCAGCCAATTGAAAGCCAGCGGCTTCTTATAGATATGGCAACAATGCCATGCGTGGATTTCTTGGATCGATATTTTGAGTCTGATGTGGTGAAGGCTGCTTTTGCGTTCGATGGTATTGTTGGTGCTTATACCAGTCCTTATGCGCCTGGCACGGCGTATGTGTTGTTGCATCATTGTTTCGGTGAGGTAAATGGAAAGAAAGGCGTCTGGGGGCATGCAGTGGGTGGTATGGGGGCTATCACGCAAGCTATGATGGCGGCGGCAGTCGAAGCAGGCGTTGAAGTGCGTACTAATTGTCCGGTTGAACGAATAGAGGTTGTGAATGGAAGGGCTTCTGGGATCCGTATAACGAACGGAGAAGTTATTAACGCGAAGATGATAGCCGCAAATGTAGGGCCAAAAATGTTGTTCGGGAATTTGGTCGACCCCGAGTTTCAGCCAAGAGATTTTGCTCACCGAATACAGCATCTCAAGAGTGGTTCTGGCACTTTTAGAATGAATGTTGCCTTGAGTGAACTGCCAGATTTTACTTGTTTGCCTCAGCAGGGTATGGGCCCCCACCATTCATCTGGGATCGTGATCGGCCCATCTGTAGACTATCTTGATAAGGCATATACAGATGCTCAATCGTATGGTTGGTCGAAAAAGCCAATTATCGAAATGCTAATACCCTCGACACTAGATGATAGCCTCGCTCCAGATGGACAACATGTAGCAAGCTTGTTTTGTCAGCAATTTGCACCTCATTTACCTTCGGGAGAAAGCTGGGATGTTCATAGGGAAAAGGTTGCTGAATTAATCATTGATACAATTAATGAGTATGCACCCAATTTCAAAGCCAGTGTGTTGGCGAGACAAATTCACTCTCCATTAGACCTTGAGCGTAAATTCGGGCTTATAGATGGCGATATATTTCATGGACAACTTATCCCGAGTCAGCTTTTCAGTGCGCGCCCTGTTTTGGGTCATGCAGACCACCGAATGCCAATAAATGGTCTATATCTATGCGGATCTGGAGCGCATCCCGGTGGGGGAGTTACTGGTGTGCCTGGGCATAACGCCGCGCAAGTAATGATCTCTGACGCAAAGCGGTTTTAATGCATGACGAACAAAGTCTTTCACGGAAAAGCAGTCAAAGAAAACTGGCAATTAAAAGAGCCGTTTGTATTGTCACGGGGTAGTCGTACTCATGCTGAGGTTGTTTATCTGAAAATCGACGATGGTTATTTGGTAGGCCACAGCGAATGCCAACCCAACAGTCGATACAATGAAAATGCAGATGATGTTGTGTTGCAACTAGAGCAATGTTTTCCAGCCTCATTACAAGAGTTGGAGCAATTGGCACAAACACTCTCCAGCTATGCTGCTCGAAATGCATTGGATTGCGCCCTGTGGGATTACAAATTGAAGAACGGTTTATCTCAAATACCGGCGCTTAAGTCAAAAGAGAGTGTCTCGGGTACAGCGACTTACTTTACACTTTCAGTAGCGCCGCCCGAAGAAATGGCTGCCTCTGCTTTAAGAGCATATGCTAGAGGTTGTCGCCGTTTGAAATTGAAATTTGCGGGTGAGGGCGATGATGAACGGTTGGATGCAGTACGCTCAGTTGCGCCAGACGCTTCGATAATTATCGACGCCAATGAAGCTTGGACAGAGCATATGCTGGAGGTATTTCTACCTATATTGGAGAAGGCAGAAGTGGATTTATTGGAACAGCCTTTACCGGTTGGGGCAGATGAGGCTTTGAAAGCGATAAATACACCAATTATTCTGTGTGCGGATGAAAGTTGTCATACGGCTGAAGATGTTAAAGAGCTCGTTAGCAAGTATGACGCGATTAATATAAAGTTAGATAAAACCGGAGGGCTAACCCCTGCGCTTAAGTTATTAGCGGCAGCGGAACAAGCTCAAATGAAAGTTATGGTTGGGTGTATGCTGGGGACTTCTCTCTCAATTGCTCCGGCATTTATTCCTGCGGCTCATGCGCACTATGTAGATTTAGATGCGCCTTTGTTACTTAAGCATGATCGAGCGGATGGGTTTGTTGTTGATCGCTCTTTTGTTTTTACCGGTAGTGAGCAGTCTTTGTGGGGGTAGACTGCTGAAGCTCATGAGGTGGGAATTCAATTTATAATATCTTCAAAATTTTAACGTGTATGATTCGTTGATCCTAAAACTTCATCAAATGTTAGTCAATCTTAACTAATTGAAAATAATGCTGGATTTCAGATTGATGTTTACTTATCCCTTCATTACGGTAGGTATTTTGAGGGCTGTAAGAGGCATGGTTAATGGAAACCATTTTCTACTTCGGTTTCTCGCTTCAGTGTTAAAGTTCAATTAACACTTTATCCCTACTCTAATTTTCCGGTGGGGAACGATAAGTAAAGAATATTGGGTAGAAGGAGAATTG
>JBFOLV010000120.1:0-11568 GCA_040830325.1 Kordiimonas sp.
ACACCAGGGCCATTCAAAGTATTCTCATCAAGCCACACTGGTTCTTGAAATGGGTGATTAACCGCAAAGACAGTATCCGTATGTCCTGTCATCAAAACCCGTCGATTCGCCTCAGGCCGCTTGAATATGCGAATGGACCGACCGTTTTTAACAGTCTCTACGTCACCAGCCTGATTGACAAACTCACCATCTGCCAACTGAATAAATTCAATTTCAGCGCCAAGCGGGGCAAACGCTTCCACTACAATCGCTTCCATACGGGACAAACCATCTAAGTTTCGGCTTCCACTATTTACCCGAGACCAGGCTTGGACAGTATCCACCATTTCAGTTTGTCGTTCATCAATACGGCTCAGGGCATCTTCGCAAGAATCAGCCAACTTTTTTTTACTTAAAGTGTTTGTCATTTTAATCCGGTCAGTTTAGAAGGCCCTCGGTTTATCGCAGAGTTACTTTAGTTCAGCTACATAAAATAAGCTGATCTAGTGCAATAAATCTGAAAACAATGGTAAATTGTGACTTGAAGACATCCAGTTGTCGCACCAAGTAAACAACTTACCGCAAAAAATACCCAAAGACGGTATAAACACGTAGTTTAGGCTACACGATACAAAAAAATAATATTGCGGCGTAACACGACACAAAGTTTCAACAATATTGCTCCAGAGGCAATAGAGTAAGCGAGGATGTACCATGAAAGCACTCATAGTAGATGGGGAAGAAATATTTAGGCTCTCTCTTCGGGAAGTAGTCTCAATTGTCGGAAATTTTACTGAAATCATAGAAGCAGCGTCAGAACACGATTTTCTGGCAAAGACTGCATCGCATTCAGACATTTCCCTCGTAGTCCTTCACCCAGAAAGCCTAACAAACGATGGCCGGGACTGGATTAAGCTGGTGCGCCGTCTATATCCATCTGCAGCTATTCTATCTATTATTTCCAAGCAACAGAAGCCTGACAGCATCTGGGCTACAACTCATGTTGTTCCGCGCGACGCTAGCGTTAAACAGATGATAAGCGCTATCCGCAAGTCGCTACGTCTACCTGAATCCAGCGTTGCGCCGACTATGTCACGTCCGAATCTATCTCGCTTTATGAGCGATGACATGCCTCGGTTTAATGACGGCCTATCTGCGCACGAGTCTGACGTTGATCTGCGTCGCTTGTCGTACCGCCAGAAACAAATTCTAGCGATGGCTGCTGATGGTCTTCCTAATAAGGAAATTGCCGCTCGTCTTTCAATTGCTGAAGGCACGGTAAAAGCTCACATGCATGCTATCTTCAAATCACTTGGTGTAACAAACCGTACACAAGCTGTGATTTGTTATGGTGCAGCGAAATCAACGATCGCGCCTGAGCACCTAATGCCATCAAATGGCTCAGCCGCTCAGGTGGCCGTTTAGCAGTAACGGTGAGAGCACGCTAAAGTGAAATGACTTTAGCGTAAATCTCCTGTCAAATGCTTGATAACTCCTGAGAAGTCTACGCCGCCATGCCCCTCATTATTCATGGCGGTGTAGATTTGTTTGGACAGTGCCCCAAGAGGCGTATTTGTTCCCGTCGCTTCAGCAGCCTCCATCGCAAGCCCCAAATCTTTGAGCATTAAGGCTGATGCAAAACCCGGCTGATAATCATTATTTGCAGGCGACGTCGGCACTGGTCCCGGTGCGGGGCAATAGCTTGTTAGAGACCAACACTGCCCAGACGCATTAGCTGCCACATCATAAAACACTTGGTCATCTAGCCCTAAAGACCGACCTAAATTAAACGCCTCAGACACGCCTATCATAGAAATTGCCAGAAGCATGTTATTGCAAGCCTTTGCCGCCTGGCCGTTACCGCTTTGGCCGCAGTGCACTATCTTGGCGCCCATTGGTTGAAGTATAGGCTCTGCCTTAGCAAATGCTGCGTCAGCTCCGCCTACCATAAAGGCTAGTGTTCCTGCTGCCGCACCGCCAACGCCGCCCGAAACGGGGGCATCAACCATAGCGAACCCTTTTGCCTCAGCGCTTGTGGCAACGGCGCGTGCCGTTGCCACATCAATTGTTGAACTATCAATGAAAAGAGCGCCAGCCTTTGCATGGGCAAAAACACCATCTTCACCTTCGTAGACCGATTTCACAATCGCACCAGATGGCAACATACTGATAATAACATCGGCATCGACGACCGCCTCCGCGACAGTTGAACAAGCACTGCCCCCGGCTTCCTTGATCGCAGTTAATGCCTCCGGCGCAAGATCAAAACCACATACGGTCATGCCGGCACCAAGCAAATTTTTCGACATTGGCAGACCCATATGGCCAAGCCCAATAAAAGCAATAGTCGTCATATGATTAGTCCCCTACCTAGCGAGTAATTCATCTGAACCAAGGTTTTCAAAGCAGCCCGCAACCATTTCATCAGTTACCCCATCAAGAGCAACTGGCTCCCATTTTGGCGCATTATCTTTATCGAGCAGAAGCGCACGTACACCCTCATGAAAATCCGGATAAGCCATAATATGGTTTACCATCCGGTACTCCATTTCCATGTTTTCACGGAAAGTTTCTGCCGCAGCCCCTCGTTTCAATTGCGCAAAGGTCAACTTGAGACTTGTTGGTGATTTCGACATCAGGATGCTGTGCTGTTTCTGTGACCACTCACCACCATCATTCGCAAGGGACTGAAGGACACCCACAACTGTTTCGTTATCGAAATGATCGTCAATATCATCGAAAGTCGGAGAGAGCGGTGCTGATTCAGGGTCAGCATGGAACTGATCCAGCACGTCAGCTACATCACGATTTTCTTTAATGACCGTACCAGCGAGTGCGGAGACTACCTCTTCCACTTGTTCCGACGCCACAACATGGCTCGCGATACCAAGCGCATAAAGATCTGGTGCCTTAATACGTGCCCCTGTTAGCGCAAGATACATCCCTGTTTCACCAGGTAAGCGCGGCAGGAACCAACCACCACCAACGTCAGGGAATAAACCAAGGCCCGTTTCAGGCATTGCAAACAGAGTTTTCTCTGTCGCTACCCAGAAATCGCCAGGAATAGACACACCAACACCGCCGCCCATCGTAATACCATCAACAAGGCTAATGTAAGGCTTTGGAAACTCGGCGATGGCGATGTTCATAAGGTATTCTTCACGGAAAAACCCTTTCCATTCTTTAGTGCCAGCTTTGTATGACTTGGTGACTTTCACTACATCGCCGCCAGCACAGAATGCCTTCTCACCGCTTCCAATCACGACAACAGCATATACTGACGGTGATACACGCCATGCTTCGAGCTGCTCACGGATAAGCTTGCACATGCCCTCAGTCAGGCTATTCAACGCCTTGGGACGATTTAGCGTAATGAGCCCAATGTTACCCCTGTTTTCAAACAGTACTTCTGCTTCTGACATGCCTAGTCCTTCAGCAGTTCGCGGCTGATAACCACACGCATAATCTCGTTTGTACCCTCAAGAATTTGATGCACACGAAGGTCACGCAGGATCTTCTCTACAGGATAATCCTTGAGGTATCCGTACCCCCCGTGCAGCTGTAGTGCGCGGTTTACAATGTCAAAACCAGTGTCGGTCGCAAAACGTTTCGCCATTGCCGAAGCCGCACCAGCCCCCGGGGCTTTATCAGAAACTTTCTGAGCACCCGCATAAAGAAGCAGGCGTGCTGCCTCAAGTTCGGTCGCCATATCAGCTAGTTTGAACTGAGACGCCTGAAAATCAGCGATAGCCCGGCCAAATTGCTTGCGGTCCTTCGTATAGACGATAGCCTCATCAAGTGCGCGCTGCGCGCCACCTATTGAACATGCACCAATATTAAGACGCCCACCGTCTAGGCCCTGCATTGCAATCTTAAAGCCGTTACCTTCACCGCCAACAAGATTACTTGCTGGTATACGGCAATCATCAAACATCACTGTCGCTGTACGCTGACAGTTCCAACCTAATTTCTTCTCACGTGCACCAAACGACAGGCCAGGCGTGTCTTTTTCAACAATAAAGCAGCTAATACCCTTAGGACCTTCTTCACCAGTCCGCGCCATCACCAGATAGATATCGCTTTCACCCGCACCAGAAATAAACGCCTTAGAGCCATTCAAGACATAATCATCACCGTCACGCACAGCTTTTGTTTTGAGAGCAGCAGCATCAGAACCTGACCCCGGCTCAGTAAGGCAATAACTCGCCATCTTGTCGATGCCTACTAAGTCGGGCATGTATTTCGCTTTTTGCTCATCGTTGCCGTAGCAATCGATCATCCAGGCAACCATATTGTGGATAGAGAACATTGCAGCTGTTGGTGCACAACCGTAAGAGAGCTGTTCAAAAACCAGAACAGATTCAATCCGTGACAGGCCGCAACCACCCGATTCCTCACTCACATAAATGCTTCCAAAACCAAGCTCACCAGCGGCTTTAGCAACGTCCGTTGGCCAATAATGTTCTTCGTCCCACTTTTCAGCATTGGGCGTAATTTGGTCCGCTGTGAAAGAGCGCGCCATATCTTGTATCGCGCGCTGATCTTCATTGAGTGAAAAATCCAACAGTTTTCTCCGTAATCGTCTCTAGTATTTTATATTGTTGGCTAAGGGGAGAAACTCTTCCCCATAGCGTCATTTTACCTATGGTTTATCATTCTGTTTATTCGCCGAGATGTGTCTCTAAGAAACGCGCCAAGCGTCTAAACATTGTAATTCTATTGGGCATTTTGGAAACGCTGTGCCCTTCATCTGGGAAGCGTAAATACTCCACCGCATACCCATTATCTCTGATCGCTTTTACAATGCGGTCAGTCTCCGTCACTGGGTCCCGTGGGTCATTTTTCCCGTGTTCAAAAAACATCGGTGCCTTAATTTTATGGGCATTATTAATCGGCGAGTTAACAGCATAAAAGTCCTGCCATTTCTTCTCGCGAATATCTCCGTACTCTTCTCGGTCACTGGCCTTGAGGGCTGGTGATGCGTCCTGTAGTGCCCGCACCCAGTCAGATACCCCAACAAAGGAAGCACCCGCCGCAAAAGCTTCAGGATATGAGCCCATAACAGCATTCACCGCATAACCACCATATGATCCACCCATTACAGCGGCCCGGTCAGCATCCACACGGCCATCAGCGCGCATCCAAGCAACGGCGTCTGCCAGATCGCGTACGCTATCCAGGCGCTTCTCTTTGTTATCAAGGCGCGCATATTCTTTGCCGTAACCAGTAGAACCACGCACATTAATATCAAGAACAGCAATCCCCTTACCGATAAGATACTGTGTTAAAGGCTGCCATGTTGGCCGCGCCTGTGATGTTGGACCGCCGTGCACATCGACAACAATAGCAGGCTTCTCTACACCTTGCGGCATATAGAGTAAGCCGTGCACAGTTAAACCGTCACGTGCCTCAAAGGTGATAGGTTCCGGCGCAATCATGTCGGCTGGATTCAGGCCCGCCAGATTTGCCGCAACAACTTTCTTTGTGTCACCGCCCGGTGCCCAAGCATAGATATCACCTGGAGTAGAGGGCGCCATATAATCAATGGCGAGAGACGCACCTTCATTTGCCCACTCTGTACGGTACATACCATGCGGCAATGTGGGCTGATCAATTGGCTTCAAGCTTGACCGATCAAGCACATGTATTTTGCTGTAACCACCTTCATTGCTGGAATATGATAGGTAGTTGCCGTCACCAGACATTTCCAGATCTTCAAAATCATAGTCACCTGCAGCAATCATCTTGCTCGTCGCCGACGCTAAGTCATAGTGCATAACCGCAAGATAAGCTCGGTCATCATTCGAGAGATAGTAGAAACTTTTACCGTCTGGAGCCCAAACAAAACTAGAATATTCGGCTGAAATCTCAGGCTTAAAAAGGGGCTTTAAGTCGCCTGTGGCGGTGTTGAGCATATAGACATCGTGGCCGTCCTCACCGCGTACATCTGTAATCAGCAGGAAGTCCCCGCCCGGTTGTTTCGCCGCAGGAAAATATCCAAAGCTACCTTCCAGCAGCATTTTGGTTTCACCGCTCGCCAAATCAGTGTGATAGACATCAAAATCAAGGCCGTTACGTTCTGTTGACGCAAACAATATACCCTTGCCACCATCCGTAAATTCACTAAAGCGTCTAAACGCATGGGAAGACGCCAGAACCTTACGTTCCGTCATACCGTCAGCACTAATCAGATAATAAGCTTCGCGCTCATCACCGTCATTGTCGGAACCATAAAGAATATGCTTTCCGTCCGGATGCCACCGGAAAAATGTTACGCCTTTGCCAAATGTCAACTGACGTGCAGCGCCACCTTCGCTAGGCTTCACCCAAACCTGCCTAACACCAGTTACTCTACTGCGATAAGCGAGCAACGAACCGTCAGCGTTAAGCTCGCCATTACTGGCACCCTGCGCTAATAAAAATCTGGAAATATCGGCTGGTTTTTCGCCCGCCAATCCAACAGAAACATTTTCAACTTTCGGAATATCATCCGGGTAAGGCCAAGCGGCATCTTCCGCGTATGATTGGTGCGCCCAAAGCGCTCCCACCATCGCGGGTAAAATTTTCATTGATGTTCTCATAACCTACTCCCCTCCCCGACAAGAAATTAGCCGCCCAATAGTGAGCGGCTAATCATTGTTACTGGCTAGTCGATACGGTTGCCGTCGGCATCCCATACTTCAACTTCACCAAGGCCCAACGAGCGCACACCTTCTTCGATCTGCGCGCGGTCGCCAACAATCAACCAAACCAATTTACCTGGTTGGATCGTGTTCTGGGCAGCAGCCTTAATACCTTCAACATCAAGGGCATTATATTTTGCCTTCAAGCTCGGCACATGGTCATTACCACGACCAAAACGATCATTTGAAAGCATGCTGCCAAGCACGGCACCAGCGGTTTCAAAATCACCTGGAAGACTGTTTGTTTTGCTTGAGACTAGACGTGCCAGTTCTTCAGCTGTTGCAGGTCTGTCGCCGAGATAACCACTGAATTCCTTACCAAGTTCAGCAAGAGATTCTTTTGTCTTATCTGTTTGTACTGGCGCATACACTAGCCACATACGCTGGCCACGAGCATCTGTCGTGAAGGTGTAAGCGCCGTATGCCCAGCCCTTATCTTCACGCAGGTTCATATTCACACGTGACGTGAATTCACCACCAAGAATATCGCTCGCCATCTGCTGTGACATATAGTTGTCGTCACCTGTTGATGGGAACAAGTGCCCAGCAAGTACTAGAGACTGCGGTGAACCCGGCTTGTCCATAATGATCACACGGCTTGTTTCTGGCAGCTCTGACGCAGCGATATTTTTAGCTGGTACAGGCGTTGAAGGTGCCTGCCAGTTTCCAAACGCCTTTTCAAGAGAAGCAGTTGCTTCCGCCAACGTGATATCACCTACCATGAAGATAGTCGCATTGTCTGGGCGTATCCAATCTGTGTGGAACTGAACAAGATCATCCCGCGTCATGCCAGTTATGGCTTCAACTGTACCTGAACCCGTGTATGGCACGCTGTAGCTATGGCCTTCACCGTAAAGGAGTGCCGGAAGTGTACGAAGCGCAAGTTGAACAGGCTGTGCTTTTTCTTGCGCGATACCAGCGACCCAACGTTGACGCAGACGATCAATCTCTTCCTGCGCAAAGGCCGGATTACGTACCACATCAGCAGCAAGAGCAAGGGATGCATCAAGGTTTGGCTTCAGTGCGGACAGGTTCACCCGGCTCATATCAAGGTTAGAACCAGTTGAAAGGCTAGCACCAAGACTTTCAGCTTCTGCAGAAATCTCTAGCGAAGATTTAGTCGTCGTGCCTTCGTCCATCATACTAAGCGCAAAAGATGCAGTACCAAGTGGACGGCCAGCATCAGCGGCGTAACCTGCATCAAACTGCATTGCCATTGTTACCACAGGGATTGTAGGGCGGTTCGCTACGACTACTTTCATACCGTTCGCAAGCGTCCCTTCTTCAATCGCAGGGAAGCTCAAGTCTGGCATATCACCAACGGCAGGCAACCCTTGGCTACGGTCAACAGTCGACGCTGTCGTCGTATACTTAGGGTATGGACGTACAGTTAACTGATAATACCCTTGCCCGAGCCATTTTTGTGCAGCGTTCACAACATCCGCTGCTGAAGCATAGTTGAGGCGCTCAAGCGATTCTGCATAATAGTTAGGGTTACCAGCATAAAGCTCAGACTGCGCAAGCGCGGTACCTTTGCCGCCGAAACCACCAATTTGCTCAATACCACGAAGCTGTGACGCCATAATTGACGTTTTCGCGCGTGTCATCTCATCAGCGGTTGGGCCTTCAGCGAGGAACTTATTCATTACGTCATTGATAAGCTGCTCGGCCTTCTCTTCGTCAGCGCCATCTTTTAAGGTGACCTGAATTTCAAACATGCTGGCCAGCTCAAACGGTTGCATATTCACTTCAACAGAAACCGCTAATTGGTTTTGATAAACAAGCGCTTGATACAAGCGAGAGTTTTTACCGCTACCAAGAATACCTGAAGCTAGAGACAATATGGCAGCATCTTCATCAGTGCGCGGAGCCACTGCCCAGTTGCGATAAACGCGAACTTGAGGCGCCTTTTGATCGATCATCTCTTCGATGGTGTTATTAGTGCGTGTTGGCACCCATGCTTTGTGTGCGTTAATCGGAGGGCCTGCTTCGATATCACCGAAGTATTTTTCCATCAACGGTTTCGCTGTCGCGGCGTCAATATCGCCGGCGAGCACAATAACCGTGTTGGCTGCACCGTAATATTGTTTGAACCATTCTTTTACATCATCAAGGGAAGCCGCAGATAGGTCTTCCATCGACCCGATCGTTGAATGACGGTAAGGGTGCCCTACAGGGAACAAGCCCTCAAGCTGAGCATATTCAACCATACCATAAGGCGCGTTGTCGCCTTGGCGTTTTTCGTTCTGTACAACGCCAATTTGGTTATCAAGCTTTTCCTGAGTTACGGCCCCAAGTAAATGGCCCATCCGGTCACTTTCCATCCACAGCGCCATTTCAAGTGCTGGTGTCGGAACATTCTCAAAATAGTTGGTGCGGTCAAACCATGTTGTACCGTTCATGGACGTCGCGCCCACGGCCTCAAATGGTTTGAAGAATTCGTCATTATAATTTTCAGACCCGTTGAACATCAGATGCTCAAACAAATGTGCAAAACCAGTTTTTCCTTCTGGCTCATCTTTTGAGCCAACATGATACCAAACACCTACGGAAACAATTGGTGCTTTACGGTCTTCATGCACAATAACCCTAAGGCCGTTATCTAGTGTGAATTTTTCGTATGGAATATGGACTTCCAAGTCTAGGCCAGCCGTACGCTCAGTACTTGGGCCAGGATCAGACTTCATCGCAGCGCCTTGTGGTTCACAAGCTGTCAGAACAGCCATGAGCCCAACGCCCATCAGTAGTTTTGATATCTTCACGTATCTATCTCCCGCGCATCATAAACGGAGCTAAATGCTCCCCCATGGGATTGTTAGAAAATCTCCCACGAGTCTTGTACAATCTGCGCTCACACAGTGCAAAACCTTTGACCTAAACCATTTATATAGAGAACAGAGCCCATCAGATGCGGAAGGCCCTGTTCCGACATATTTTTCAACTAGTTATTAAGCGTAGGAATGACGAACTCCGCACCAGCCCGAATACCAGTTGGCCAGCGTGAGGTTACCGTCTTGGTTTTTGTATAGAAACGCACACCTTCCATACCGTGCTGATTAATATCGCCAAAGGCAGAGCTTTTCCATCCACCAAAGGTATGGAAAGCAAGTGGTACAGGAATAGGCACATTCACACCAACCATGCCAACTTCGACCCTGTTTACATAAGCACGTGCGGCGTCACCGTCACGCGTGTAGATGGATGTACCGTTACCAAATTCATGAATACTTGGCAGGGCAACTGCTTCCTCGAAATCTTTCACCCGCATCACCTGTAGTGTTGGGCCAAAAATTTCCTCTTTGTAGGTGCGCATTTCAGGCGTGACATTGTCAAACAAGGAACCCCCAAGATAGTAGCCATTCTCGAAGCCTTCCTGAGTATTTTTAAAGCCACGCCCATCAACAACAACGGTTGCGCCTTCCTTTTCAGCAAGATCGAGATACCCTGATACTTTCGCAAGATGATCAGCCGTTACGAGAGGACCCATTTCAGCCTCTCCGTCCATAGCATGGCCAATTTTGAGGGCCTCAACGCGCGGCTTAAGCATTTCAACAAGCTTATCTGCGACATCATCCCCTACACACACAGCAACAGAGATCGCCATGCAGCGTTCACCGGCTGAGCCATATGCCGCACCGACAAGAGCGTCAGCAACTTGATCAAGGTCTGCGTCGGGCATGATAACCATATGGTTTTTTGCGCCGCCCATTGCCTGACACCGCTTACCGTTCGCTGTTGCTGTTGCATAAACATATTGGGCAATTGGCGTTGAGCCCACAAAGGACACAGCCTTAACCCGAGGGTCTGTACAAACTGTATCCACAGCTTCTTTGTCGCCGTTGACCACATTGAAAACACCGTCAGGCAGGCCCGCTTCTTGCCAACATTTCGCCAGCAGTAATGGAACGCTCGGGTCTTTCTCTGACGGCTTCAGCACATACGTATTACCGCAGGCGATCGCCATACAGCTCATCCACAATGGGATCATTGCTGGGAAATTAAACGGTGTAATACCTGCAACCACACCGAGCGGCTTGCGCATGCTATACATATCAATGCCGCCAGAGACATTGTCGCTAAATTCGCCCTTAATCAGGTGCGGAATGCCTTGAGCAAATTCAGCTACCTCTAGACCACGCTGCACATCGCCTTGCGCATCAGAAAATACTTTGCCGTGCTCAGCCGACAGGGCCGCAGCAAGTGTATCTTTTTCCCGGTACAAAATGTGCACTAGATTTTGAACAACACGCGCCCGTTTCACAACTGATGTTGCTGACCATTCTGGAAAAGCTGCCTCGGCAGTCTCAATCGCTTTTTCGACCTCCGCTTTACTAGCAAGGGCAACCTTGCCTGCTTCCTCACCTGTTGACGGATTAAAGATCGGGCCAAATCGTCCTGATGTGCCATTCACATCCCGCCCACCGATAAAATGATGCCGTTCGTACATGCGCAAAATCTCCAAAGATATTTGAAACTCATGAGCGCTCACCAAAGGCTCAACTAAGTCCCACTTCAATCACATTTTCATCAAACCTACATTCTGCAATATTGCATGTCACTGAGAAGTTATGCAGTATGTTAAGTGCATTTCTGCACAATACACAGGCGAGTAGAATGTTCGACTGGAATGACCTTAGATATTTTCTGGAAGTAGCGCGCCGCGGTAAGCTATCTGCCGCTGCTCTCAGGATTGGTGTTGATCACACTACAGTTTCCAGACGCCTTGTTGCCCTTGAGGAACAGCTGGGAGTCACCTTATTTCACCGAGAAAACAGAACCTATAGGCTTTCAGATGAAGGGCGGCGACTGCTTTCATACGCTGAGAAAATGGAAATCAACTCCCTTGAACTCATGGATGAAATCATACCAACGTCAAAAGGGCTAACGGGTACGGTCCGGCTGGCCA
>JBFOLV010000121.1:0-3930 GCA_040830325.1 Kordiimonas sp.
ATGGGGTGTGCAGGACCCGAAACAAATGCAGTTTGTCGATCAGCCGCCCAGATCTGCCTGGTCAGAAGCTGTTACTCTACTTGAAAAGCTAGATGCTATAGACAACCAAGGACTGATCACTGAACAGGGACGCATTCTAGCCACACTCCCCCTACACCCTCGACTTGCACACATGATCCACCGCAGTAAGGCAAGTGGCAATCCTCAGCGAGCAGCGGACATTGCTGCACTCTTATCTGAGCACGGACTTGGCGGCGAGGCCATAAACCTTGAGGACCGGTTGCGCCACTTCCATGCAGACACAGGCCCTCGAGCGAAAGACGCCCAAGCTCTTGCTCGGCGGTGGGCGAATTTGGGGAATAAACTTCAGAACCAACACCAAGCGATGAGTATTGGTCAACTTCTCGCAAACGCCTACCCTGACCGCCTTGCACAAGCCACAGGGAAATCCGGTCGTTTTCGCTTAGCTAACGGACGCGCAGCCACTTTGCCTGCGACTGATGCGCTTGCGCGGCATAAATATCTGGTGGTGACGGACATTGTCGGACAAGCCGCAAATGGGCGTATTCGTGCTGCCGCTTCCATTGACGTTGAAGAAATTGAAGAAGTCTTCTCAGCGCAGATCGTTGAAGACACACGCCTTGATTTTGATGTAGCATCAAAGAGCGTACGTGCCCGCCGCGTACGGGCGATTGATAAAGTTACCTTAACAGATACACCGTCTAAAATTATGGATACGGAAGCTGCCGCGAGATTGCTTTGTTCCGGTATTGAAGACCTAGGCCCTGATATTTTACCGTGGTCCAAGCAGCAACTGGTGCTGCGTGAACGATCAACCTACTTGCACAAAAGGCTTGGCGCGCCGTGGCCAGATCTAAGCGACCCGGCCTTGCAAAAACAAGTCTCAAATTGGTTGCAGCCATATCTGTCAGGCGTGACAACAGTTTCGAAAATTACCGTACATATGCTTGAAGGTGCACTATCCGCACTGTTGCCATGGGATCTGAGGTCGCAAATCGACACACTCTTGCCCCAACACTTTCAAGCACCTACCGGTTCTCGTTTCACGATAAACTATGCCCATGAGACAGCGCCCGCTATCGAAGTGCGCGTACAAGAACTTTTTGGACTTACCGAACACCCTACAATCCTAAATGGCCAAACACCCTTGTTGCTCATTCTATTGTCGCCAGCGCACCGCCCAATACAAATGACGCGGGACTTACCAAGCTTTTGGGGAGGCTCGTGGGACGCGGTAGCCAAAGATATGAAAGGACGATATCCACGTCATTTCTGGCCAGATGACCCAGCCAGTGCAGAAGCAACATCGCGCACCAAACCAAAAGGTTCTTCTCCACACTAAAAGCAGCTAATTTCACAAAATTTTGGGCGGCTTAAAGTTTCTCTATGCAGAGATTTCTTTAACCAGATAGTCTAGCAATATACTAAAGTCACTAAACATACCGATGTTGTTTCTTCAAATGTAAATCAATAGATTCCGTTGCACGCCATCTGCATTGATTAAATCCACGCGCTTATGGACAATTTTAAAACTATTCTCTTCCCGAACAAGGTCATGGCTATAGCGTCCCGCAAAATGCGTGACTTCTTCCCGATAGTAAAGCTGGGCATGAAATTTTGAGGCGATACGTATAGCGTCACCTCCCGGCTGATCTGCCGCCAAATGCACGTTCCCAAGAATACGGGATCCACGCACTGGATATTCCATCGACGGCGCGAGTGGGTGACCCAAATTACGCCGCCTTATATCCATCAGTAGTTTATCCTCATAAAGGATAGATATCTCCGTGAGCGGACACGTCTGATCCGGACTAGCTGGCATCCAGTAGACACCGTCTTCAGAATAAAGGCTCATCCAGTTTTCCAAATCACCGTCATCGAGATACTGAGCCTCTTGATACAGAAAATTCTCTATGAGAAGCATATCCTCACGACTTACCGAGCTAGCGTTATGCATTTTCCGCCCCCGTCTTCATGTATTTCGCCCAAACACGATATTGATTACGGAATGAAATATCGGATGTCCCGAAGGATCGCTCTCCACCACCATCAACAGGTTCGGCATCCTCCCCTAACCCTCGACGCATATCCACCCATTCAGCTGATGAAGACGTAAGGCCTTCATGCATACGCCGGTAACAATCCCAATCATCAGGCCCAACCATCGAGGCATTGGAGTTGATCAAACGAGAATAAGTTATGGTACGCTTAAGCATCTCCTCTGGGGCACCCTTAAGGCGGAAGTGCCATGTTTCAATGATAGTTTTATCAACTGAAATAGGGCGCACTACGCGCATTGCCTGAATAGCATCTTTCAAAGTGAACGACGGATAGATGATGGTGTTATGCCTGTTTTGTGAAAGGATTTCTTTTGTACGCTCAGTGCCGTAAGAAGCTTCCATCGCTTCCATGTAACCAGGGATATCGCTGTAACCGGTGTGAATAGAAGCCTGCCCTCCCATATAGCTATGGCCATACTTCAGGGCTGTTACGCCCATCTTGTCAAAGAACTCATAGCTTGACCCAAACGGGAAAATAATCTCTGCTTCACGTGGATATACAGTGCCTTCGGGTTGATCAGCTAAATAGCTTTTTGCTGCACTACCCACTGATGCGTGCGCGACCATCGGATGCATAGAATCATTAAGATTCTCAACAAACATCTTCCAGTTACAATCGTGCTCATATCGTAGTGGACTACCAACTATCTCGATCTCACCCTCTGGCGCGCGGTCCGCAACATTATTGATTGTCCGGATCGTATCACCCAGAAAATCTTCAATTGAAGGGACATCTGCTGACAAACTAGCGAAAACAAAACCACGAACGTTCGCCACACTCGCTACCTTGGTCATAGAAAACTGAGGATCTTTGATGTCAAACCCTGTATCGCTGTATCCCTTGCGGTTTGGCACCCCAATCAGAGATCCATCAAGCTTATAACTCCAGCCATGATATGGGCACCGAAAGCCAGCTGTGTTCCCGCACTTTTTACCCGCAACTTTAGCGCCCTTGTGCCCACATCTATTATGCAGCACATGCACTTCCCCGTCCTTTGCCCGTACCATCACAACAGGTGAACGGCCAATCTCAGTGGTATAGAAATCGCCAGTTTTCGGTATCTGACTATCATGCCCAACAAACACCCACGCCTTACCCCAAATATGATCCATCTCCAGATCAAAGATTTCTGGTTCCAAATAGACGGATTTGTGCACACGGTTCTCTTCGACAAGTTTTGTCATTTCATTAAGATCAGCCATCAGCTATCCCTCCATTACAATTGCAAGCTGCCGACACTACTGCCGCCACACACAAAGAGTGTCTGACCGGTAATCCAGCTCGCTTCAGGGCTTAAGAAAAATTTCACGGCATGCGACACATCCGCAGGTGTTCCGAGGCGTCCTACAGGCAGTGACTGTGCTAAAGCTTTCGCCTTTTCACTCTCCGCCGGAATAACATCCGTGAACATGTCAGTAACAACGGGGCCAGGCGCCACTGTATTCGCAGTAATGCCATGCCCGCCTAGTTCCAGTGCCCAAGTTTTGGTAACTGCAGCAATCGCTGCTTTTGTACCTGAGTAAGCAGTTCTCGTGGCTAAACCAACCATTGCCCGCGACCCCATGTTAACCACACGGCCAAAACTGGCTACTTTCATTGCTGGCAAAAATTGCTGCAAAAGCGTTGTTGCTGCGCCAATATGTAAATTTGTCAGCGCAATGATATCCTCATGCTTCACCTCTTCCAGAAGTGCTGCGCGAATAACGCCGGCGTTATGAACAAAATTACCAACATCGTGGTTTGCTGCGATGTTTTTCGCGGCCTGAAGCGTCGCATCAGGACACGTTAAATCTGCCTCCACTGAAACAAGATTTACATGTTCAAGAGGAGAAGCGCGTCTCGCCATCG
>JBFOLV010000122.1:0-4052 GCA_040830325.1 Kordiimonas sp.
ACGATAACAAGCATTAAAACGACAATAAGCCAAACAGCGACCTTTGCTGAACGGGTGCTAATATTCTCTAGCCATCCGGCGATTTTAAGAAGTAAAGCCACGTTGCTCAGTCTTTCAAGTAACCACGGCTGGACCAGCTTTTATACTTCGTTCTGAAATCCTGAAGAGATGCCCATACTCTGGCAAAATTAGGGTCGTTAGCCGCCAAATCCTTCGCCACTTTGTTCCAGGCAGTTTCCAAGGCAGCAAGAATTTCTGGCGACCACTCATGTATTTGTACACCAGCGGATTCTAGCTTAATGATAGCGTCGGCTTGCAAGGCTTCGCCCTCCGAAATGCCGTAGCGAACATTTGCTGCACAGGCTGTATCTATTTGATGCTGTTGTGTTTTGCTAAGGGCTTTCCATACATCTAAGTTTATCATGAGTTCAAAGAAAGTAGATTGCTGGTGCCAGCCCGGAAAATAGTAATGTTTGGCGACTTCATGAAAACCCATTTTATAGTCAACAGCTGGCATTGCGTACTCCGTAGCGTCGATAGTACCAAGCTCTAATGCTTGGTATATTTCGCCGCCAGCGATCAGCTGAGGAGCTGCACCAAGTTCTTCAAGGACTTTTCCTCCAAGACCAAAGAAGCGTATTTTAAGGCCTCTAAAATCCTCCACATTGGTTATCTCTTTCTTAAACCAACCAGAGGCTTCAGGAGGTGTCATGCCACATATTATGCTGTGAATATTGTGCTTGTGGTAAATTTCCTCAAAGAGAGCTTTACCGCCACCATAGTCATACCAACCGATATATTCAGGGGCGGAGGGCCCAAAAGGAACTGCAGCAAACAGCTGCAATGCTGGTTCTTTACCCGCCCAGTATCCTGGGGTTGACCAACCAGCTTCAACAGCACCGTATTTTACTGCATCAAAAGTCTCAAAAGGTGGAGCTAGAACGCCGGGTTCATGCAGTTTTACTTTAACACTGCCCCCGGTTATTTTGTTGATTTCAGATACAATGCGCTTCCCCATAGTACCTATCTGCAAGAGGGAGGAAGGGTAGGTGCTCGTTAGCCGCCATGAAAAATTGGTACTTTCTATTTCAGAGGTACGACTAGTTTGGCTTGGTTGCTCGCTGCAGGATGTGATTAAACAGGCGAATACAGTAACCTGTAACACGCGGTAAAGACGCTTCGGTATCATATGTTCCCCCACACCAGCAGATGCAATTTAGCTGAACTTTTTAAGAGACTGTCCTAGAAGTAAGTATAGCTTGCCCATATCAGACGAAATAAGTGTGATTGACATAGTGTTACCTTTGTCACCAAGCATTGCGCGTTCCATCATGCCTTCAAAATCTCTGCAATAACGTGCCACTGTTTCTCGGAATTCACTGTTGGATTTGAATTTTTCACCGATGGCTTTGCGGGTTTTTCGGTCACCAATTTTCAGTGTGCGGCGCATGAATATGGATTTATCGCCTGCTAGATACCCTTCCCAGACATCGTCAGGTAAGCCATCGGAAAGCGCCTTGTGAATATCAATGGAACTTGACTGCATGCTTTCCATTAGTAACTGCGATGTTCGTGCAAAGTCATTTTTGGTCGCGGTGGCGATGCGTTTCTCAATATCAGATGTCTTACTGATGAATTGCTCGGCACGCTCAGCGACTTTGTCAGCCTCCGTTGCAAGGCGCATCGCAAGCAGCGCACTTTCTTTTTCAGCTTGGTCCGCAGTGTCCTGGTAATTCGTAAGAACCCGTGAAAGCGTAGATTGCATCTCTTCTTGCATGTAAGTGATACGTTCATTTGCTTTATTGCTGATTTCTTCAAGGCTGCCAGTCAACTCAACACGGGCTTCCTCAACTGACTTTTTCATATCAGTATTTGCACGTTCTGTTTGATCCATGAGGGCTTGGCTTGCGGAATCCAGGCGGTCAGCCGCAATAAGCGATTGTTCAGTGAATTTGTTAACTTCAGAGCCCATGGTATCAGACGCCCGATTTAGTTCTCCAATTACACCCTGGGTTTCTTCTTTTATAATTTCGCGTTCACCAGCAAATGCCTCAGCCGCTGTTCCAAGCGCGACCCCAGATTCTTTTAATTCAACGCGAAGTTCTTCTGATTGTTCAGTTAAAGTGCCGCCAGCGTTAGCGAGCTGTGCCTGACTGTTTTCGCCTGTTGTACCGATTTGATCGATCATGGAGACTAGTTCACCGCTCTTGTTACCGAGATCGATTTGAATAGTGTCGGCTGTTTCTTGAATGGCTCGGCTTTGGTTAGCAAAACGTTCAGATGCCTCAATGACGCGGTCAGCAGCTTCGCTTGAGGCAGCGTTCAAGACATTACGCTGGTTGGTTAGGTCATTTTCTAGGTGAGCTAACTTCATGCGCGTTTCGTTAAGAACCTCTGCAATTACATCGCTTTGGAGGGTCATTTGCTCACGTACCGCAGCAAGCTCAATGCCGGTTTCTTCTGATTTTGCTGCGAGTTCTGTCGTTTTTTCCGCAATCGTGTCAGCTGAAGCGGAAAGATGTTCGCTTGTCTGGTTGCCTGCCCGGCCAAGTTCCTCAAGTTGCTCTTCAACACCAGCTCTTAGCTGCCTGATATGTTGTAAAGTACGGAGTGCCGTATCTTCCGCGTGTTGCACAGCGCTATCACTGTGGTCTGTAATGTTCGACATTGTGGTCTCAAGAGCTTGTTTTGCGCGCTCTAAACCGTCCATCAATACACGATCTGCTTTTTCTGCATGTTCCATAATCGCAGCGCCAGTGGCGGACGTTGTTTCTAGTGTTTTCTCGTTTACTTGCTCACTAGTTGAAAGAGCTGCACTACAGTGCGCTTCTAGTGATTGGCCTGCTTCGTCAAGTAGGTCTTTTGCTTTCTCAACAGTACCGAGAACTAGGTCTGTCATGCCTTTGGCGCGATCAGAAACCGTTGTGCTGACTTCGTTAGTACGATCAAGGGCTTCTGTTGCAGCGGAGCGTACTTCTCCAATGTGTTCTCTAAGCGTTTCTTCAATTTTTGCGGATTCAATAGCAGCCTCGGTTGCCATTACCTTAAGGGTCGCTGCCTGTGTCGTCATATGATCTGACAATTCCGCCGAGCGTTCTTCAAGATCAGAGACATTCCCGGAGAAGCGTTCCATACTGGTTTGAGCATTCTCCGTTGAAGCTTGTAGTCGTTGTTCAACGTCAAGAGCAATTTTCTGAACCCTGTCAGCGCGTTCAGATACAGTTTGACCGGCTGTATCGAGGCGCGTTTCGAAGTCTTCTGTGGCTTTACTTATGTTAGTGAAGCTGTCTTCCAATCGCTCTTTTGCGTGGTCTGCGGTATTCGCTGCTGTTTCACCTGCGCCTTCTACTCGATTGGCAATAGTTTGCACCATTGTTTCAAGGGAGGAGAAACGGCTCTCTACATCTTGGGTGAGGCTGTCAATCGCTGTTCTTTCCCGTTCAAGAACATCTCGAATACTTGCAGTTCTAGCTTCTGTATCAGCAGCTGCTGAAAACAGGCTGCTAATCTGTTCTTGAAACCTATCCTCTAAGTTACCAATACGGTCTGCCGCTAAGTCAGCTACGGCATCAACGCTTTCGAGTTCTTTCTTCAAACTGCGATTTAAGGCGGCAAGTCTCTGCTCTGCAGCTTCAACTGGCGCAATGGCCCGGTGTAAATTTTGCGACATAGCCAACCGTCTCTCAAGGAGAGGGTCCGTTCGCTGGAAGGCGAGGGCAATTAGCCAGAAAATGGCAATGGGTGTGGCATAGCCTGCCAGCAAAATTGCGAATTCTGATAGTGTAGCTGAGCTTTCAATCTTCAGAGCGAATAAAACAAGATATAGGCAAAATGCTGTCCATACTATGCTCAGAGAACCAGCTATAATCACTGGTATTAGTCGCCTAATGTTTCTGGCTTGTTGGCGTTGGGCAGCTGCCACAGTGTCATCTTTGTTTTCCTCTACCTGAGGGAAATCCATCTCAGCTTTTGACATGTGGTCTCCTTCACCCTTGGTTTGAAAAGTGGGGTTACTATGAAAATACAATAGTTTAGCCAATGAATGCCAGTGC
>JBFOLV010000123.1:0-3468 GCA_040830325.1 Kordiimonas sp.
ATTAGTACGAGCAAGATCAACTTCCCATGCGGTAGCGCTCATGTCCGCTTCACCTCGTCGATAGACAAGTGTAACGTTTTCGGCGCCTAAGCGCTTAGCCTGAACCGCTGCATCAATAGCTGTATTACCTGCGCCAATCACAATAACATCTTCACCGATTGGTACAGTAGATTTATCACCAGCCTGTCGCAGCTCTTCAATGAAATCGACAGCATCACGCACGCCATCTTTGTTCTCACCACTCAACCCAAGAACATTCACGGTGCCAAGACCAATGCCAAGGTAGACTGCGTCATATCTATCATGAAGTTCAGCAAGGGAAATATTCTCCCCAAGTCGCTGATTGTATTTTATCTCAATACCCCCCACGCCGAGTAAGAAAGCGACTTCCTTCTGAGCAAAGTCATCCACCATTTTATAGGCTGCAAGACCATATTCATTCAGGCCGCCAGGCTTTGACTTAGCCTCAAATACTGTAACGCTATGCCCTAACATTGAAGCTCTGTGTGCACATGAAAGGCCAGCAGGCCCTGCCCCGACCACCGCAATACGCTTGCCTGTATCAGGCTTGCGCTCAAATGGATGTGAACCACCTTTTGTCATCAAATGATCAACTGCATGGCGTTGCAGCGCCCCGATTTCTACAGGCTCTTCCTCAGAAGCATTCAAAACACAGGCTTGTTCACACAAAACTTCAGTGGGACAAGCGCGCGCGCACGTGCCCCCCATAATGTTTTCAGACAGGATAGTCTTTGCTGAACCTTCAACGTTATCCGTTCGGATTTGGTGGATAAACGTTGGAATATCAATCGATGTTGGGCATGCTTGTATGCAAGGTGCATCATAGCAATACAGACAGCGGTCAGCCTCTGCTTTCGCCTGCAAAGCACTTAATGGCTCATGCAGGTCCGAGAAATTGGCGTCGATCGCTTCCTTAGTAAGCAACCCACCACCAGCCGCAGTGCACGGTCTAAGCGACATAAACACTTCCTCCTATTGGCCTCCAAAACTTACGTTAAATGATTCTTGACTAATTGGTCAAGATTTAGTTTTGTTATATTTAGATGAAGGTTTGCGCAACTTTTCAAAAGCTCTTCATATAATGGCGTAAAGATCAGAAAATGACACGCTGAATTCATAGGAAACAAAAATGGCAAACGGACCAACTGAAAACCTGCCAACGATTAAAGTAGCGGCAGCAATAATAAATGATACTGAAGGCCGAACACTACTCGTACGTAAACGCGGTAGTGATTTTTTTATGCAAGCTGGCGGCAAAATGGAAGCTGGCGAAAACCCTCTTTCAGCACTATCTCGAGAACTTAGAGAAGAGCTTGGCATGGAGCTTGATGAAGCGGCCACAAAATATGTTGGCCGCTACACTGCTCCTGCCGCAAACGAAGAAGGGTATTTGGTCGAGGCGGAAATGTACCTGACGCAAATTGATCAAGAAGTATTCCCAGCAGCAGAAATTGAAGAAATCGCTTGGTTCAACATTGGGCGTCCAATCGACCTTCCTCTAGCCCCCTTAACCCGCGATAACGCCCTTCCCATCGCACACAACAACACTAGTTATCATTAGGCTACATTAAGCGATTGCGTCGCGGCGTATCTGCGCTGCGACTTCCCTTTTTGATTCTTCTATGTGCTTTCGCAAGGAGGCAACCCCCCTGCTCACATTTCCTACTACACAGGCTTCTAGTATCTCAGCATGCTCGTGAGAAGGCCTCTCTATACCGCTAACGCTCGTAACACGCATACGAAGCAATGGGCTCATACGCGTATTGATATCATCGATCAGCGATAGTAGCCGCTTATTACCGCAAGGCTCGAGTATGGAACGATGAAACTTCTGGTTAAGATAACCCCACTCTTCCTGGCTCGACGACTTTACATATGCACTAAGAATAGCTTGAGCCGCAGTAAAATCAGACTGGACCATGTTAGGTATGGAAAGCTCTAATGCCCGCGTTTCAAGCGCCACACGAATATCAAGCAAATCTAACAACTCCTCATCATTGACTGTCCTCACAAAGGCACCGCGGCGGGGCTTAAACTCAACTAACCCTTCCACCTCCAAGCGCCTAAGGGCCTCTCTCACAGGTATCTTGCTAATGCCGTGCTGCTTGGCAATTTCATCTTGTCGCAGCGGTTCATCACCAACCAACTCACCTGAAAGAATAGCTATCCGCAAAGCCAGATAAACCGGCTCAGATGCTGAAGAACCCTTCATTAGATATACACCATTTCTCATCCCATAACTTAATAGTATACAAATACTATAAATCGTATACGATTTTGTCAACGATTCCCTATACCCCAGAATGGCGACAAATTGGCACTAAAATGGAAACACATGAGACAGACATTCTAATCATTGGTGCAGGCATCGTTGGCATTGCTACAGCCTACTATTTAAAGAAGCTATCTCCCACACAGAAGGTAATGCTCGTTGATCAGGGGCACCCAATGGCTTTCACATCGGCGCAATCAGGCGAGAATTACCGTAACTGGTGGCCGCACCCAACGATGAAGGCCTTTACGAATCATAGCATTGACTTGATGGAGCAGATCGCTGTTGAGTCAGATGACCTTATCAATATGACACGCCGAGGGTATCTTCTTGCCACTCGTGAAACTGATATTACAGCCTTAATCAACGAGCTAAACATTGGTTACGGAAGCGAAGCAACCGACAACATTCGCTTTCATAATAATGACAAACACTACCAGACACCGGAGCAGGAAAGCTGGCGCAGAAACCCTGACGGCGTTGATGTTTTGCAAAATTCTGCGTTAATACATCACCTATTCCCTTCCCTGGCTTCTGATATAAACAATATTATCCATATCCGCCGTGCAGGGACTATCAGCTCCCAGCAAATGGGCCAGTTCATGCTAGAAAAGTTTCGAGCAGCAGGCGGTAAACGGGTAACGGGGGAAGTTACTTCAATTAAGAAAGACGGTAACTTTAAGGTTACATTCAAGGGCGCTGATATGTCAGTTTCTGCGGCGCAAATCATCAACGCCGCAGGCCCCTTTCTAAACAACATATGCGAAATGCTAGGCACTTCGTTACCAATATCCAATATCCTTCATCAAAAAATTGCTTTCCCCGACAAACGTGGTGTGGTTCCGCGTAAGTTACCCTTCACGATTGACCTTGACCCACAGCATAGTGATTGGTCAGACGAAGACCGAGCCTTGCTGGAAGAAGATCCCGTTCATGCTTGGGTAACTGAGAAAATGCCCGGTGCAATACATTGTAGACCCGAAGGCGGAGACAACGGAAACTGGGTAAAACTCGGGTGGGCCTTCAATGAAACCCCTTCCTCAACAACACTTGAGCCCACCTTCAACGAAAACTTCCCAGAGATAGTTCTACGTGGTGCTGCTCGCATACAACCATCCCTAAAGGCATACTATGATCACTTACCTCGCGAGATGGTCCTTTACGGCGGATACTAC
>JBFOLV010000124.1:0-2022 GCA_040830325.1 Kordiimonas sp.
CCATAGACTTAAAACCCCCCGAGTCCGGGAACTACAATTTGGATGCATGTTGCCGAAGAAAAACTCGCTAAATCCGGAATAAAACCTACACAAAAAAGCCCATCCCCCCTTTTATCTGAAGCTTAAATTGGACCCGCCGGCACATCGACAACCAAGTTCCCCGGCTCCTTGGCGTGTATTAGCCCCTGCTCCAAGCCCATCGTCAGTGTACCGATAGTACCGTGCCCACACATTGGCAAACAGCCACTTGTTTCAATAAACAAAATGGAAGTGTCTGCATTTGGCGTAGTTGGCGGATAAAGAAAAGAACCAGACATCATGTCATGACCGCGAGGTTCAAACATCAACGCTTTTCTGATCCAATCAAACCTTGCCAGAAAGTCTTGCCTCTTCTCGCTCATGGTAGTGCCGTTTAGAAGCGGCGCTCCACCAGAAACCAGTCGCACAGGATTACCACACGTGTGACCATCTACACAAAAAAAGGAATGACGACTTTCCGGCATTTATTTTTACTCCAAACTAAATACTAAGCGAGCAATGCATCAAGGTCTGGGCGCGTATCGCGCGCAGTTTCAACCATCTTGATTACTTTAGCACGTGTTTCACCGGTAAGAACCTGACGTGGCGCACGAACATTTTCGCTACCGCGACCCATTACCTGTTCCGCGAGCTTAATGCACTGCACGAGGTCAGCCTGTGCATCAAGGTGCAGAAGCGGCATGAACCAACGGTAAATTTCCAGTGCCTTAGCAATTTCACCACGTTCAAGAAGATCAAATAGCGCTACAGATTCACGTGGGAACGCGTTAGTCAGACCAGAAACCCAACCTTTAGCACCAAGGATAAGCCCTTCAAGTGCTAAATCATCAAGGCCAGCAAACAATACCAGACGGTCACCAATTGCATTGTAGATGTCCGTGAAACGGCGGCTGTCCTCAGCAGACTCTTTATATGCTACGATATTTTCAACATCCATCAAGCCAGCGATTGCTTCAACTGACATATTGAGACGGTAACTTGTTGGGTTGTTGTAAATCATTACCGGCAGGTCAGTGCTCTGGGACACAGTCCGTAGGTGCGTGTCCAGCTCAGCCTCTGTCGGCATGTATACCATTGCTGGCAAAACCATAAGAGCGTCAACACCCGCCTTTGCCGCAGCTTGCGCATACTCAGATGCACGCGGGGCATCATAATCAGAAACACCAGTAATAGTGAAAGCACGGCCAGCTGTTGCTTCAACTGCAGACTCTAACACTTTAATTTTCTCTTCTGGGCGGAGAGAGTTATTTTCTCCAACCGTGCCCATGAATACGAGGCCGTGAACGCCGTCATTAATCAGACCATCAATTACTTTTTGAGTGGCATCATAATTAATTGATCCATCTGCTTCAAACTGAGTGGTTACAGCAGGGAATACACCACGCCACTTAGACAAATCATACTTAGACATTAGTAACTCCTAAAAACCTATCGAGCCTTATAATCAAGGGATATAAATATTTGCTTCGAAAAATGTATACATTATATTATATTCGAATTACAAGAGAATAATATACAATCTAGATAACGAGCTGAAACCATGGGCTTAGAGACTAAAAACATTGTAATTGTTGGCGCAGGTGTCATTGGACTAGCATGCGCCGTGCGTCTTACAAATGCAGGGCACAAAGTCACACTCATTGACAAAGACGAGCCCGGCAAAGGCACATCGTTTGGGAATGCCGGACACATTGCAACAGAGCAGATTCACCCACTGGCCTCACCTCAAACAATCGCCTCATTGCCAAGATATCTACTCGACCCCAGAAGCCCGATTAAACTACCGCTCAGTTACCTACCAAAGGTTAGCCCTTGGCTAATGCGTTTTGCCTATGCGTCTCGCCCCAGCCAATACCGGCACGGTACAGCCGCTCTTAAATCTCTGCAAGAAACCGCCCTACCAGACTTAAGGGAGCTACTGTCTATAGCTAAAAGTCCTGATCTGTTGCACCAATCGGGCAACCTTGTTGTCCTTGAAAAGTC
>JBFOLV010000125.1:0-2014 GCA_040830325.1 Kordiimonas sp.
AGCTTTCACATGATGCAGCGTTTTCAGGGCGTGCACATGCTTGGGTACGGACAAGGTTACTGTGCCTTTTGTGCTTTTTATTTGCTTTTGCTCAATAAGAAAAGACTGCAAGTTTATAGCGTCTTTTTTGGCTATCTCATGCCCAACATCAGTACGACCGCGTAATTCTACTGTCACAGCGAAACCATATTCAGGTTCAATATTCAGTTGTTCCCGCAGTTTTCCCCATACAATATTGTAAGTATCCTCAAAGCTATTACTCTTCTTGTCTGTGCCGGCAATAATAACGTCACATTCTAAATGGCTGGCAAGGTTTTCTATAGTGGTGGAGTGTGTTGCAGGGGCATATAGATGCAACATAGACCGGCCATCACAGTGAAGATCAAAGACCATGTCAGCTTTGAGAGCCATGGAAAATAGTAGTAATTTCAGGTATTCAACCTCTGTTGTTTCTGAGGAAATTCTATATTTCAGGGCCTTGTCTATCGCCTGTTTTATATCCTCACCGTCTACGGACTCTTTCTCACTGCAGGCATCAACAATGTCGTTTGTAACATCAGGGTAGTTTCTGTTGAAATTTCCACCTTCATAGACGTCAAAGCGGCCCAATAGCTCGCCGTGTATATGCTGTGATAACCCAATAGGATTCGCGCATGGTACGACGACAACCTCACCCTTCAAGGTGCCATTTTGGCAAGCTTCTGAGAGAAGCGGAATAAGGTGATGCAAGACAAGAATACCTGGGTGCTCACCGCCGTGCAGGCCAGCCTGAAAGTAACTGCCCGGTCCGGGCAATTTACCGGTAAAGCGATGCACTAGAAGATACCTATCCGTGCCGGGGGTTGAGGATGGAAGCGGGTACTCTAACACCTCCCAAAGTCCGTTATCATATGCAGTTTTCTGCTTGGTAACAGGGATCATAGTATATTTTCCTAATAACGGGACCTATACAGCCGGCAAACATCCTCAGCTGTTTTGTCTTTAAAGGCTGCAAGCTCTGCATTTTTCATATCCAGATACCCACGGCGTAATGTCTTATTGAACCAGTCAAATGCTGTTTCGTCTTGCTGCCAAGCTGCAAGCGCTTCATTAAGGCTTTGGGGTAGACGCTTTATGCCAAGTTCTTTGGCTTTTTCTTCAGGCATGTCAGCCGGGTCTTCATTAACAATTGGCGGAGGACTATAGCTGTTTTTGATACCTTCAAGTCCGGCTCTAATCATTGTGCCAAGTGCCAGATACGGGTTGGCGGTGGCGTCTGCCACGCGAAACTCCAGATTGAACTGACGTTCCGTAGAGGTTCCATCTGGGTCAAAAACAGGGCAAATACGGACAGCAGCCTCGCGGTTATACTGCCCGAAGCAGGTGAAAGCAGCGCTCCATGAATGTGGTTTTACCCGTTGATATGAAACCACTGATGGCGCTGTAAAAGCACAAATTGCGGGCAGGTGTTTTATTATACCTGCTGCAAATTGCCCTGCTACTTTACTCACGCCGCCCGGCCCGTCAGGATCATAGGTGGCGGGTTTTCCTTCTGCGGTCAGGAAACTAAAATGAATATGTACGCCGCTACCGAGGCCATCAGGCTCTATTTGCGGTGAGAAGCTGGCTGTATGGTCAAGATTCACAGCAACATCTCTTACAAGTTCTCTCAGTATCACTGCATTATCTGCCGCCTTAAGGGCGTCTGATGGTTTGCAGGTTACTTCAAATTGATGAGGAGAAAACTCTGGCAGGAACGTTTCTGGTTCCAAGCCTGCTTGCGACATCGCAGCCAGCAGCGTACCGCCGAAGGGTTCAATGGCCCGTGCTTTTCTATATGCGAATCCTGCTGTTGGCTCGCTGCCCATCAAGTCTGTTAGTACAAACTCATGCTCGAATGACACCAGAAGAGATAATCCTGTAAGGCTTTTCAGGTCTTCCAGTGTCTGCTTTAAAAAGTGCCGCGCACATATGTCACTGGGCGTATTATCCAGGTCATAAATATCTGAGAGTAAAAAGTGCACAGGCGGCATAT
>JBFOLV010000126.1:0-10743 GCA_040830325.1 Kordiimonas sp.
ACGAATAGTCCGCTGCTTACAAGTAAGCCTTACATGGATGGTATCATCAGGAAAAACCGGTTTTTGGAATGACAAATTATTCAGGCCGTAGTTGGCCAGCACCGGGCCCGGAGCAGGATCAACAAACATGCCGGCGGCAAAAGACAACAAGAGATAGCCATGAGCTACGCGTGCGCCGAAGAACGGATTTGCTTCTGCCGCCTCTTCATCCATGTGCGCGTAAAAAGTGTCGCCTGTGAAATTTGCGAAATGCTCAATATCCTCAAGCGTAACTTTACGCGGATTAGTGTGGAGTGTGTCACCAACTTTAATTTCGTCGAAATTCTTGCGGAACGGGTGCACATCCATTTTTGTTTCGTGGCTACCAGTAATCCACCGATCAGAAACTGTGGTTAGAACATCCGGAGATCCCTGAATCGCAACGCGTTGCCTATAATGTTTAACTGCGCGAATCCCGCCCTGCCCCTCCCCCCCTCCGGCCCGACCAGGACCGCCATGCTTCATATGAGGTAACGGTGAGCCGTGGCCTGTACTTTCACCTGCGCTTGTCCGGTCAATCACGACTAAACGCCCATGATAAGCACCAACGCCCATCACAATCTCACGCACGACTTCCGGGCTATATGTAAAGAGGGAAGCAACAAGGCTACCTTCGCCCATATTCGCAAGCTCAATCGCTTCGTCCATAGTGTCATAGGGCATAATTGTAGAAACGGGACCAAAAGCTTCGGTATCGTGAACCTTCGTACTTTGAAACGGTTTATCACAAAAAAGAACGGTAGGTTTCAGAAACGCACCTTTTTTATAGTTGCCGCCAACAACCTCAAATTCCTTAGTACCGTCTAAGACAATCTCGCATTCTTCGGAAAGTTCCGAAATACGCTCAAGCACCTCTTTGCGCTGACCAAGGTCCACAACTGGCCCCATGCGCACACCTTCTGCCCGTGGATCGCCAACAACTGTCTTTTCCAACCGGGCGACGAGTGCTTCTTTAACATCACCGGCAAGGGCACGAGGGACAATTGCACGACGAATTGCTGTACATTTCTGACCAGCTTTCACCGTCATCTCGCGAGCAACCTCTTTGATGAACAAGTCAAACTCAGGCGTATCTTTAGCTGCATCATCACCAAGAAGAGTAGCATTCAAACTATCACATTCAGCAATGAAAGGGACGGACTTCTCAGAAAGCACAGGATGAGATTGCAGCTTACGAGCCGTACTAGCTGACCCAGTAAAAGTCACCACATCCTGACACGTGAGATGATCAAACAAATCCCCAGGACGGCCACTAATTAACTGCAATGCACCTTCCGGCATTTTACCGCTTTCAACCATACGGCGCACAGCACGTTCAGTTAAATAAGCTGTCCCTGAGGCGGGTTTTACAATCGCCGGCATACCAGCAAGGAAAGTTGGTGCCAACTTCTCCATCATACCCCACACAGGAAAGTTAAAGGCATTAATGTGAACAGCTACACCTCGGCGTGGCACCATAATGTGTTGCCCTAGGAATGTGCCTTCACGGGATAGCATCTCTGTGTTGCCATCTACATAGTGAGGTTGATCTGGCAATTCCCGACGCCCCTTGGATGAATACACGAAGAAGGTGGAAATGCCTCCATCAACATCGACCCATGTATCAGCTTTCGTTGCACCAGTTTTGTAGGAGAGGTCATATAACTCGTCTTTGAACTCTCCTAATGCAATAGCGAGCTCCTTGAGCATAATCGCACGCTCATGAAAAGTCATTTCTCGGAGTGCTGGCCCACCAACCTTGCGTCCATACTCAAGCATTTCCTGGAAATTCAAACCTGTGCTTGAAACGCGCGTAATTTCCTCACCGGTTGAAGCGTCAAAAACAGCCGAACCTTCGTCTGCAGGAGTATACCACTCGCCGCATGCATAACTTTGCAGTTTCACTTTAAATCTCCTGCCAACTCCGCCTATCCAGGCGCTACCAATCACACATTTGAACGGGATTTAATCATTAACCGACCGGGCAGTCAACTAAATACACCCTCAACTATCTTGCACCTACTGATGCTTGCAACACTAACGTAAGGCGGTTAAGGATAAGGAAATTTTATTGAGGAAAACCATGGCCCGCCCCCAGTCGACAGAATATGATTCCAGAAAACAGAAAATACTGGAAACAGCCGCACATGCTTTTGCGACAGAAGGATACCATAAGGCTTCCATTGGTGAGATAGCCAAAACCTGCGGGATATCTAAGTCACTGATATATCATTACTATCCATCGAAGGAAGAAATGCTATATCATGCAATGCTTGACCATGTGAAAGAACTTGAGGCCAGTGCAAAAGACATTCTATCGCAGGATCGTCAGCCAGAAAACGCTCTACGCCATATTATCAAAGAATATCTCGGCATCTATGAACGCACCGTTGATTGTCATCATCTGCTAGTGAATGAATTAAGCTCGCTACCAGAAAACAAACGCACAGAAATCGTTGGCATTCAAAATAATGTTGTTCACGCGTTTGCTGAACTTGCCCGCAAACTATCCCCGACTGATTTGGAATTTCATAAAGCTAAGTCAGGCGTCTCCATGCTCATGCTTGGTATGATGAATTGGACATACTTGTGGTTCAAACCTGAAGGCGATCTTACTTCAGACAAATTGGCACAAATGATCGCAGATCTGTTACTAAACGGCCTCAAAGGCCTAACTGACGATACATTTAGTTAAAGTTAAAAAAAGAGGGAGGAAATCCAGTTCCCCTCCCCCTAAGTTGACGTTCGTTAAAGCACTGCCACCTAAGCTGCTTCGCTTATCTCATACGGTTTGTCGCTATTTTGTTGCTTGCGCGCCATTCACCGTCGACCTTCAATAACAATAGATAGTCGGTAAACAGTCGATCCCCCATAATAATCTCCGCCTTAACCATTGCCGCATTATCTGTCACATCCACACTCACGATATGCCCTTTACGTTTATAAATTTTTCCGGGCGTAATACGGGCAATGTAATCAGGCGCCTTAAAGCTGCCTAGTCCACCATCCCCATTCACATACTGTATCTCTAAGCTTGGTAAAAATGCTTCCGCGACTAACTCGGGCTTTCCCTGTTCCGTACCATCAAAATACTTTCGCACAGCAGCGTTAACTGCTGTAAACTCTTTTTCATCGACGTCTGTGCCACGCGTGAACGTCTTATTGGAAATGCGCCAACCATCTTTCACCTTCAAGAGCAAGAGATAATCTGTGAACAATCGATCGCCGGATGCAATCTCTGCTTTGGCGACGGCGGCATTATCTGTAAAATCAACAGATACTAGACGTCCTATTCTATTATTAGTTTCTCCGACCTTTATACGTCCAATATAGTCACTACCATTCCAACGCTTCAGTACACCGCCTTCATCTACATACTGTAGCTCAAGAGTCGGTAAAAATGCTTGCCTAACCAAATCAGGTTTCCCCTGAGAAGTGCCATCAAAGTACTTTTGAACGACAGCCTGAATTTCGCCTAGATCGCTACTTGCCGAAGCAAGCGCGTTTGAGGTAAGGCCTGCAAACATCAAAAATGTTGCGATTATCTTTTTCATCTCATTAATCCTTCCTGGATTTAGCTCGCACGCTTGTCGAGAATCTCGACAAGTTTATCGCCAAGGGGCTTTGCAGAAGCTGGGTTTTGGCCCGTTAACAGAAAGCCATCATGAACTACGTAAGGTTTTTGTGGTTTAGCAGCAGAGTAAACAGCGCCCTGCTTCTTGAAAGTATCTTCAATGAGGTATGGGAAACGTTTCAGGGCCCATTTACCCTCTTCAGCATTAGACTTGCCTGTAACTTCATGCCCTGCAATAAGCGGATTGCCGTTTGGCAACTTCACACCGATAAAGGCTGCTGGGCCGTGACAAACTGCAGACACTATTTTTTCCTGAACATAAAACTCAGAAAGAACCCGCTGCACTTGAGGGTGATTTGGTAGATCGAATACAGGCCCCCAGCCACCAGGAACGAACACCGCTGCATAGTCAGACACCTGAACATCAACCAACTTCATCGGTCTAGAGATATCACCAGAAGCTAAAAGAGCTTCGTAAGCCTTGGCAAGCTCGTCATTTAGGCGAGTAACCGCATTTGGGTATCCCGGGGCACCCTGTGCACTTGCAAATACAACCTCATAACCATTCTTGGTTAAGCTGTCATAAGGCTCCATCACTTCCGGCACCCAGTATCCATAGTGATGCGTGGACAACAAAAAGAGAACTTTGTTACTTTTCCTATCATCAGCCCAAGTTGAGCTTAAAGAACTGATAGACAGGGCACACAGCACGAACAATAACTTCTTCAACATCAAAAACACCCTTTCACGGAACAGAGTAAGAGGCCAACGCTCTCCGTCAGCCTCATGCGGATACTTATTTTCTGAAAATTTCGACCATCTTTGTGCCGAGTTGTTTTGCAGAATTGGCATTTTGGCCTGTTAGAAGTTGACCGTCATGAACAACATAGGGCTCGCCAACTTCAGCTGCTGAAAACTGCCCACCTTCTCGCTTCATTCGTTTCTCAAGAAGGAAAGGTAAGTTTGCTTTTGCCCATTTACCTTCGCCTCGAATAGGCTTGCCTGTCACTGCATAACCTTCCAGCAGAGTTTTGCCTGACTCTAATTTCACATCCGTTAAAGCTGCTGGGCCATGGCAAATTGCGGAAATAATTTTACCCTCTGCATGCATTTCAGAAAGTATACGTTGAACCTGTGGGTGTCCCTGAAGATCATACATCGGGCCATAACCACCCGGTACATATAGTGCATCATAATCTTTCACTGAAACATCTGCGAGCGCGCGAGGGCTGCTAATCCTACCATCTGCAACAAGCTGTTTATATTGAGCTGCATTTTTCTCCGCTAAACGGTCTTCACCCCACGGAAGACCCGCCACGCCTTGAGGGCTGGCGAACTCCACCTCAACACCGTTAGCAGTCAACACTTCATAAACATCCATTGATTCTGGTAGGGAGTAACCACGGTGATGCGCAGAAAGAACAAACAAGACCTTTTCACTAGCAGCAACTGAAGGGGCGACGCATGCTCCAGCAAGTGCACCAGCTGCAAAAAGGATTTTTGAAATTTTAATCATCGACAAGCTCCAAATAATTAGCAATTACTGAGGACAATGATAGAACGATGAAGAGAAGTCGTTCCCGTGAGATGATTTTAGATGATTTTTTGTGACAAGCCTTATTATCAATAACTTAGCGTCAGGATTTTACCTTAAATGCGTTGGAAATTAGGTCAATTTGAGTTCGATCAAGATACCAATGTGCTGTCACATGGCAATATCGACACGCTTCTAGAACCCAAAACATCTGCGCTGCTGACCTATTTCATTCAGAACTCCCAAAAAAACATCAGCCGTGACGAGCTTATGGAACATGTTTGGGGTGGCCAGATCATTTCAGAAAATGCCATCAACCGAGTAGTTGTGCGCTTAAGGAAAGCCCTAGGGGACGATGACAAAGTTAAGACCTTTATCGTAACAGTCCCCAAAACTGGTTACCGCTTCGTAGTCCAAGCTGAGCCTTTTGAAAAACAAACTACGCAAAAGACATCGTCTAAAGGGATACCTGCCGTACCAGTAAGCATTGCGGCTGTAGCGGCATTAGTGGCTGCAAGTTGGCTGGGAACCACTCTTATTCGACCTGATGCTCGGCAGAACAATGCCAATGTTTCACCTTTGATAAGACTGTCAGGCGAGCAATTTGATGGAGCACTGGCCCATACAAGTGATAGAATGGTCTACTCACATTACCAAAGTAGCAACACACCTCTATATCTCGCAGGCACAACAGATACGGCTCCACAAATTATCAGTTCCGAGAAAGGTGTTTCAAAAAACGCCTTTTGGTTACCAGATGATAGCGCAGTAATTTACCAGCACATCAGTGGCCGAAACTGCGAGTTTCATATCATTGAATTCCAACAAGATCAGCCGCAAGAACCAGAGGTCTTTTATAACTGCCGTCTTCAGAGTGAGGCCAGTTTTGCTTCATCAAAAGATGGCCAGTTGATTTACTTCACCGAACGAGAAAACGAATTCGCCCCATACAGCGTGTTTGAATTCGATAGGAAAACCAGTGACAAGCGACAAATTCCACAACCCACGGCGAGCGGCCTTGGTAATTATCATATCGACAAACACCCAAACACTAGCGCTTTGCTAATTCTATCAGCGGAAGCGCCTGGCCAAACAAGTGCTTTTGAAATCAACACAAGTACCGGCAGCTTCCAAAAAATCTATGAGTTTGATTATAGGGTTGATTACGCAGTATGGGGACACAAGGAAAACACACTTGTTCATATGGGTGAGCACCCGTCATACCAATTGGTAGATACAAATTTCGAAACAAACGAAACTGTAGTTTTAGTCAAAGATTCTCGTCGGATAACCGAACCCAAGCGGGCTAACAACGGTAAAGACTATTATTTCCGGTCCTTTCTTACAAATCGAGATATCGCAGTAAACGGCAAGACCCAAGATGATTTGAATTCTTCAGTAAGAGATTATCTTCCCGTTTTCTCCCACGATGGAAACAAGCTTGCCTTCATATCCAAACGCGCCGGCTATAGCCAAGTATGGATAAGAGATTATCAGAACAATCTATTGTTTCCTATCGAAGTTAAAGATCGAGGCCGCATATACCGGCAATTAGCATGGTCACCAGACAACCAGAAACTTGCAGCTAACACTGATGCAGGCATCATACTAATTGATATTGAAAGCCGTCAAACCGGTCAAACCATCAAGTTTGCGCTTCCTACATATGCCGTGAGCTGGGAAGACAACAACAAACTGTCCTATAGTCATTTCAATGATGGTCGTTGGGATCATTACGAATATGACCCACTTGTAAATGTCTCAACACCTCATGATAAAACATGGGCGTTTTCGATTAAGAGTACGGGTAGCGTATTTTATTTTGATCAACAAATGAAATTGCATGACGTATCAGGTGAAATCATCGATACAAGCCTTTGTGCATCTCCTGTTATCAGATCAACGTTGACGTATCAGCTTATTGGAGAAAAGCTTACCTGTTTAGCAAAACGCAATGATAGCCAGCCCCAATTGCTTCAAATGCAGGGCGGCGCATTTGAAGCATTTTTGTCACTGCCACCAACAAGTGGTACAAGCTATTCAATTTCAAATGATAAAGTGGCGGTATCAGTCCTGAGTTCTTCAACCAGCGACATTATGCGGACAAATATCGAGTAATAAAAAGGGCCACCAACCCGATAGCCCCTAATATTAGATATAAGCACCAGTTTACTTCGTCGCATTTTCCCGATCATACTGGGCAAATGTTTTGCCTTCAGCAGCCAGTTTCTCAATAAGCGGTGCAACTTCGCCCCAATGCTCATCTGCATCGCGGAAGGCTTTGAGTTTTTCGAGAACCACATCCAGTCCCATACTATCAGCATAATGCATCGGGCCTCCCCGATATGGTGGGAAACCATAACCATTGGCATAGACTACATCGATATCACTAGCGCGGTAAGCCATACCTTCTTCAAGAATTTTTGCGCCCTCGTTTGCTAGTGCCAGCACACTGCGCTCTACAATCTCATCAGCAGATTTTTTAGAACGTTTGATATCTAATTTACCGGCTTCTGCTTCAACTACTTGGGCAACATTGTCCGACGGCTTTGGTATACGGCTTCCTTTATCATAGTCATAAACACCAGCGCCTACTTTCAGCCCCTTACGGCCATCTTCCACGATGACATCCAGCCAGTCAAACGCACGAGTATCATAATTTTCGCGCCCCATCGCCTGCCGGTTCATATAGCTGATATCAAGGCCGGCCATATCAAACATAGTCAGAGGCCCCATCGGCATTCCAAAATCAAACAGCGCAGCGTCTACTTCCTGTGGGGAATTGCCTTCGATGACACTAAGTGCTGCAACACGGCCATACTTAGAAAGCATACGGTTTCCAATAAAGCCATGGCATACGCCTGCAACCACACCAACTTTGCCAATACGCTTAGCTAAATCGACACATGTAGCAAGTACTTCATTTGACGTTTTGTCTGCATTGACGATCTCTAAAAGGCGCATAACATTTGCCGGGGAGAAAAAATGTAAACCAATTACGTCCTGTGGGCGACTTGTATAGGAGGCTATTTCGTCAATATCCAAATAGGAAGTGTTTGATGCTAGAATTGCACCTTTCTTAGCCACTTGATCAAGTCTACTGAAGACTTGTTGTTTGATTTCCATCTTCTCAAACACTGCTTCGATAATGAGATCACAGTCAGCTAAATCATCATAGCTTAAAGTGCCATTAAAGAGCGCCATGCGCTCATCAACTTGCTCTTCGGTCAGTCGGCCGCTTTTCACTGAGCGCTCATAATTGCCCCGTACAACTTTGAGGCCTCGCTCTAGAGCATCTTCCTGGACCTCCAGCATTGTCACGGCAATACCAACATTTGCGAAGTTCATCGCAATACCACCGCCCATTGTTCCAGCACCAATAATGCCGACTTTTTCGATTGTCCGGCGCGGAGTATTTTTATCTACACCAGGAATACGGCCTACTTGACGTTCAGCAAAGAACATATGTCTCAATGCAGCCGACTGCGGATTTTGCATACATTCCATAAACAGCTCACGTTCACGCTTCATTCCCTTATGGATTGGTAGTGAAACAGCCGCTTCAATTGCCTTTACACATTGTTCTGGAGCGAAGTACCCACGGGTTTTTCGTGCAATTGATTTACGGAATCCTGCAAAAAATTCTTCATCAAACTTCTCGCCGTCAATTTTCATTGCACCAGTACTTCGCGGACCTTCGTTAACTTTATCATTCGCCATGACAACAGCTGCTTCGACTAATCCGTCTAAGCTACCACCATCAATTGCTGCGACTAGAGCGTCAACTGCCCCCCAAGCTAAAGCCTCTTTCGCACTTACGTGCCTACCACTAACGATGGCGTCGAGAGCATGGTCAACACCTGCAATTCTCGGAAAACGCTGTGTTCCCCCTGCTCCTGGAAGAATACCTAGTTTAACTTCAGGCAAACCGATTTTCGCATCAGCAGCAACAACGCGATAGTGGCAGCCGAGTGCAATTTCCAAACCGCCACCTAAGGCAGTGCCGTGAATGGCCGCCACGACAGGCTTAGACATTGCTTCAATAGCATTTACTACATCGGGTAAAAAAGGTTCCTGCATAGGTTTGCCAAATTCTGTGATATCAGCGCCTGCAATGAATGTTCGGCCTGCACATGCAACAACAATCGCCTTAACTGCATCATCAAAATCCAGCGCTCGCATTTCTTCCATTAGCCCAGATCGCACAGAATGTGAAAGAGCGTTCACCGGCGGATTATTTACTGTCAAAACAGCTACATTGCCTCGTATTTCCCGCGTTACTACAGACATTCTTATCCCCTCAACTTGGAAGCTTCACTAAAGGTCGTTTTAACCAGACCCTGAAATTACTTTAGGCATAAACTATTGCGGATCACGGAAAAAGCTAGTGGAAAATAATTATCCTGCATAACCAGCTGCCAAAACAGGTATGATTCAGCAATCGTTTACTACCTGTAGGTATGATGCAATCAATTGGGGGACAGATATACAGGTCAATCTGGAGCGGTATGGCACGCCTCACACAACTAACCGAGTTTAGAGCAAAAATTCTCCTCGCATTCGCTGGCGCATATCTAGTTTCCTGGCTCCTGATACTGCTCGCAATTTATATCGCTTTTGATGAACAAAAAGAAACGGAACGCCAGCAACTTCACATTGAATTCAATGAGCGCTTTGAAGAACTGACGAAGCAGCGCACCAATGTTTTTGCCTTATTGATTGATGTACTCGCAAAGCGCCAAGAACTTCATGGCCGTTACTCCCTAAGCGACCACGCTCACCTGATGGATGTTTTTGAAAAAGACTTCGTGCAACTCAAAAACAAACTCAACGTAACCCACTTCTATATAACTGATGCTAAACGCCAACATATTGTTCGTTTACACGCACCAAACAAATATGGAGATATTGCAGAAAGATACACGTCACTTATTACTGACAATATTAGGGAAACCACAGGCAGTATCAATCTGGGTACAATGGGCTCTATCACACATAGAGTTGTAAAACCTCTCTACCCACACGGCCAGCTTGAAGGTTTTATCGAGCTGGGAGAGGAAATTGACGGGTTGTGGGGAGAGATCGCCGAACAATATGATGCCTCTGTATTTATCATGGTGGAGAAGCACCGGCTAACAAAAGAGAACTGGCTACTAGGTAAGGAAACTTTTGGCTGGCCAGGGAACTGGAGTGACCTTTCAAGCCATGTAATTTCAGGCGGCAGCAACTATAGAGGCATGTTCGCAGGGAAGCTTACGGATTTATTTGAAACCTCACTTAAACAAGAGCATGGAGAAACCAGTTTTCAGGGAGAAAACTTTGTTTTCGACAATTTACCACTGCACGACACTAACCTTGGGCAAGTAGGCTCTGTTTTCATATTATACCCTCAAGGAGTAGTAACTGGTGAATTCTGGAGCAACCTAAAGAAGGCATCTATCGCTTCTGCGATCGCGATGCTTCTTGGGGCGGCCCTGTGTTACACATTCCTGAGGCCCGCGGCTAAAGCAATGGAGCTCAAGCAAACTGAACTTGAATCAGAGATCAAAGTGCGCACCAAAGATCTTATAGCTGCGAAAGAGCTAGCAGAAACTGAAACTAATAATGCCATATTAGC
>JBFOLV010000127.1:0-4186 GCA_040830325.1 Kordiimonas sp.
GAAGCTACATATAAAATGGAGAATGGACTTGTTAGTGAAGTTCGTATCCGGAATGTAGCGAGTTATCTTGCGGCAACAGACATCAAAATTGATGTTCCTGGACTCGGTGAGATTAAGCTCGATGTATCATACGGTGGCAACTATTACGCTATAGTGGAACCGCAAGAAAACTGCCCAAGCTTGGACGGTATGTCTGCAGGTGAGATACTTCATTTCAGCCCACTCGTTCGTGCAGCAGTTCAGGCGGTTTATGAGCCAGTCCATCCTGACGATTCAACGGTGCGAGGTGTTAGTCATGTACTTTGGACTGGTAAGCCGCAAACAGAAGGCGGACATGCCCGGAATGCTGTATTTTATGGTGATAAAGCGATAGACCGTTCACCATGTGGTACAGGGACAAGCGCGCGCATGGCACAGCTAGCGGCACGTGGTGAACTCGCTGTAGGCGATGATTTTCATCATGAAAGCATCATTTGTTCGGTCTTTAAGGGGCGAGTTGAGGCGGCAACAAAAGTTGGTGACTTTGACGCAATAATACCGAGCGTTGCAGGTTGGGCGCGAATGACTGGTTTAAATACCATCTTTGTTGATGAATATGACCCGCTGTGGGCTGGGTTTCAGGTCACATAACTTATAGAAAGTTTCCTTTTGAAACAGCTCCAAACATCCGCGGCTAGTATGCTTGTAGAGCAGGTAAGAAATGACATTCTTACCGGCGTGTTCAAAGCTGACGAACGTGTGCGGCAGGAGCTTGTTGCCGAGAAATATAACGTAAGCCGAATACCTGTGCGGGAAGCTTTGATGCAGCTTGAAGCGCAAGGACTACTTTCTTTCGTGCCGCAAAAAGGATTTGTTGTTCGCGGCATGTCGCGTGCGGAGATTGAAGATATTTTCGAATTGCGGCTCAAGATTGAGCCTGATCTTGTGGCGGGGGTTGTTGCAAACTCAGATGATGAAATATTTGCTGATGCTGTACATCTGTTTGAGCAGATGGGAGTGGAATATGCGGCGCATAAAACTTCAAACGACTTTGCTAACTTCCATATCGATTTTCATCTAGCGCTTATTCAGGCTTCTACACGAGAACGAAGCAAAGAGATGACACGGCATCTCTATATACTCTCAGAACGATATATTCGGCATCATCACTGTGATCACGGAGAGCAGGCGGAGCAGGAGCACCGCGATATTTTAGATGCTTGTTTGGCGCGAAAACCTGAAGAGGCAGCGGCTTGTGTGGAGCGCCATATCCGAAAGACCCTTGAAGACCTGCTCTCGGAATTTCAGGAAAACGCTTAAGCCTTTCTCAAGTTGAACAATATCATTGACGTAAGCGTTAGAAACACCCCAGTCCAACCCAGAATGTTTAATTCAGGGAATGGGATCATAGTTGGCCATAGTTTAGATGCGCCGTAACTAGCAAATATAGTGGCGAGCGGCACAAGTGCCAAAGCAGAGCTAACGTGTGTCGTTGGCCAATAATTCAACGCTTCTGAAAATGAATAATAGGCAACAAGCGTGTTGAGGGCACAAAAAGATAAGATGCCCCATTCTATACTTGTTAGGGAATGAAAACTGCCCAAGTCGCTTGCTGGTAACAGTAGAAAAACAGCAGCCACATAAATAAATAGCAAGATATTTGCAGAAGAGATTTTCGCGACCAACCGTTTTTGCAGTAACGCATAGATAGCCCAGACGAATGAAGCTGTTACTGCGATTAATACTCCGGTTAGGAAGCCGCTTTCTTCAAAAGATAACTTTGTAATTGAAGCATTGAAAAACAAACCAAGCCCAACAAACAGAGCAAGGAAGCAAGCCCCTTGAAACCAACTGATGCGTTCTTTGAAAAAGAAAATTCCACCTAGTGCCAGAAACAATGGAGTTGCCTGTGAGAAGACTTGCATCGCAGAAGGGTCAATATAGTTCAGTCCGTATATATAGAGCATATAGTCACTAATAAGGAGGGCCGCTGCAACAGCTAGGATAGCCCACTCCTTAGCGGACAGAGCTGTAAATTCATGCAATCGACCTTTTGCTGCTTGATAAGTTAAACATAGTATGGCTGCGACAAGGAAACGAAACCAAGTGATGGTGGTGCCATCTTGTATGCTGAGTGTAAAAACAAGAGCTATCGGCAAAATACCCCAAAACAGGACCGTGATGGTCACCATGATCAGGCCGTTCATAAAGTCTCGTGGAGTTTGGTTTTCCATGCTTGCTGCTCTCATTGGTTTCGGTAGTCTTATTGCAGTGTTTTTGTTATCCATCTACAGAATGATATGGATAGTTATTATGTGTTTTGGTAATAGTTTTTTATGCATGATGACTTAGCAAAACTGGACCTGAACCTTCTAGTAGCGCTTGATGCGCTCCTTGAGGAAAAACACGTTAGCCGAGCGGCTGCAAGGTTAGGGGTTAGCCAGCCTGCAATGAGCCGGATGCTTGCACGAACACGTAGCGCGTTTGATGACCCCCTGCTTGTGAGAGGTGGTGGTGGTTTGATCCTTACCGAACGAGCGAAAGAGCTGCGACCAAAGCTGCTTAATGCACTCGATCATGTAGAGCAGCTGTTTGATGCTGATGAGTTTGATCCCACAACAGCCTCGCGAGTGTTTCGCTTGAAAGCCACTCACTATGTTATTCAGAATTTTCTACCAGATATAGTGAGACGGTATTTTGCAGTAGCAAACCAGGCCGGGTTAGTGATTGATGATTTGAAAGCGCATGATTTGGAAAGTGACCACAATGCCTCCGCTGATCTGTCAATTGTGGCTAATGGTATAGATGTGCCGCAAACCTTTATGCGTAAGAAATTGGGCAACGATAAATTTGTGTGTGTTATGTCCGGGGAGCACCCACTGGCGAGTGAGGGGCTGACGCTGGATTCATACCTAAAATACCGGCATGTGATTGTTTTGCTGGGTAGTGGCTTGCATACGCCTATCGATGCCTTGCTGCAAAGCATGGGGAGGAGCCGCGAAAAGGCGCTTCATGTAGCCAACAGTTTAGCAGCTATGGATATGCTGCGAGGATCGGACTTATTGATGACAGTTTCATCATGGCAGGTGGAGAGATATGCGGGTGATCTGGGGCTGGTTTGGCATGAATTGCCGTTCGAAGTGCCAGAGGTGGAATATTCATTAGTGTGGCATCCTGTTCACCAACAGAATGCAGCACATGGATGGTTCCGTAAGTTTATCTATATAGAAATGCGGAAGGCGTTTGCCTTGAACGAGTAATGTCTCGCTCAAGGCGGTAGATCATTTTATCTCCAGTTGAGGATAACTTTGCCAGACTGACCTGAACGCATAATGTCAAAACCTTTCTGGAAGTCATCAACATTAAAATGGTGCGTTATAACTGGTGACAGGTCTAAGCCGCTCTCCAGCATAGCGATGGTTTTGTACCAAGTTTCGAACATGCGGCGGCCGTAGATACCTTTTATCTCTAGGCCCTTGAAGATTACCTTGTTCCAGTCAATGCCTGTATCTTTTGGCAGAATACCAAGGAGTGCCAGTTTGCCGCCGTGATTGATTGTATCGAGCATGCTGTTGAAGGCTGCCGGTACACCTGACATTTCAAGGCCTACATCAAACCCTTCAGTCATGTTTAGATCAGCCATCACATCTCGTAGGTCTTGTTTCGCAACATTCACCGTGCGAGATGCGCCCATTTGGGCAGCTAACCCAAGACGGAAGTCATTCACGTCAGTAATTACAATGTGGCGTGCGCCTGCGCGGCGAGCAATGGCAACAGCCATAATGCCGATTGGTCCGGCACCTGTTATTAGTACATCTTCTCCGACAAGGTCGTAGCTAAGTGCTGTGTGGGCAGCGTTGCCTAGTGGGTCCAATATAGACGCAAGGTCATCAGATACACCGTCAGGAAGCGGGCAGATATTTGTTGCTGGTACAGAGATATACTCTGCAAAAGCGCCAGGGCGGTTTACGCCGATGCCTTCAGTGTTGCGACAAAGGTGGCGTTGCCCTGCGCGGCAGTTACGGCAGTGACCACATGTAATATGGCCTTCTGCAGAGACGCGTTGGCCAATTGTAAGGCCTTTTACTTCAGTACCAAATTCAACAATCTCACCAGCAAATTCATGCCCGACATGCATTGGTACAGGAATAGTGCTCGCGGCCCATTCATCCCAATTGTAGATGTGAATGTCGGTACCGCAGATGGC